>NZ_JBEZZG010000015.1:0-185557 GCF_040639085.1 Nonomuraea sp. NPDC023979 | reverse complement strand
TTACATTCCGAACCCGGAAGTTAAGCTTCCCTGCGCCGATGGTACTGCACTCGGGAGGGTGTGGGAGAGTAGGTCACCGCCGGACAATCTTTCAGTAGAGGGCCCCGACATTCATTGTCGGGGCCTTCTCTGCGTTGTGTGACGAAATTGGGCCCTCGGGGGTGATCCCGGGGGCCTTTTCGCGTTCTGGAGACGAACCGGCCCTGCCCCTCGGGTATCCCCAGGGCCTTTTTGCGTTATGTCGCGCGGGCCGAGGAGCAGCGGTCGCTGATGGCGGCGAGCTGGTCGAGGAGGTCCGCCGGCCCGTCCACGGTGAAGTCCAGGCCCAGGGCCGCCAGGTAGACCGCCAGGGCCAACGGGGTCGCCGCGCCGATGTGCAGACGGCATCGGCCGGCGTCGACGTGCTCGACCCTGGCCACCGGGGGGATGCGCTCGGCGACGACCTCGGCCGGCGCGTACACGGTGGCGATCGTGCGGCAGGGGCCGAGGACGGAGGCGACGCCCTTGGTCACGTACGCGATGACGTCGCCGTCCGGCAGCGGGCGGGCCGGGAAGGCGGGGCCGGGCGGGGTGCGCGGGGTGAGGCGGTCGACGCGGAAGGTGCGCCAGGCGTCGCGGCCGACGTCCCAGGCGACCAGGTACCAGCGGCGGCCCGTGGCGACGAGGCGGTGCGGCTCGGTGTCGCGCACGGTGGCGTTGCCGTCGTGGTCGCGGTAGTCGAAGCGCAGCCGCCGCCGGTCGCGGCAGGCGGCGGCGAGCGTCGCCAGCAGCCCTGAGTCGACCGCTGGGCCGCTGCCGGGCACCGGGACCGTGTACGCGGCCACGGCGCCCAGGCGAGGGCGTAGGCGGGCGGGCAGGACCTGTTCCAGCTTGGCCAGGGCGCGCAGCGACGTCTCCTCGATGCCGCCCACGGTGCCGGAGGCGGCCGTGCGCAGGCCGACGGCGACGGCGATGGCCTCCTCGTCGTCGAGCAGCAGCGGCGGCAGCCGGGCTCCGGGGCCGAGGCGGTAGCCGCCGGCGGTGCCGGAGGTGGCCGACACCGGGTAGCCGAGGCCGCGCAGGCGTTCGACGTCGGAGCGGATGGTCCTGGTGCTGACGCCCAGCCGCGCCGCCAGCTCCGGTCCCGGCCAGTCGGCGCGTGACTGCAGCAGTGACAGCAGGCGCAGCAGCCGTCCAGCGGTGTCCCGTTTCGCGCTCACCCGAACGATTGTCGCGCGCGTCGCGGAAGTCTTCCTTCCGCGAGCACCGGCAGGGTGAAGCGCGAAAGGGATGGACGACTGAAGGAGCAGGCAATGAACGCAGCCGCAGTGGTGACGGGCGGGTCGCGCGGGATCGGCCGGGCGGTGGTCGAGCGGCTCGTCGCCGACGGCGCCACGGTGGTCTTCAGCTACGTCGCCGACGAGCGGGCGGCGCGGGAGGTCGCGGACGGGCTCGGCGGGCGGGCGACGCCGGTGCGGGCGGACGCCGCCGACGTGGCCCAGATCGAGGGGCTGTTCGAGCGGGCGGACGAGGTGTTCGCGGCGGCCGGCGCCGGGCCGCTGACGGCGCTGGTGAACAACGCGGGCGTCCTGCGGCACGCGCCCATAGCCGAGGTGACGCCGCAGGCGTACGACGAGGTGATGGCGGTGAACGCGCGCGGCGCGTACTTCACGCTGCGCGAGGCCGCGCGGCGGATGGCGGACGGCGGGCGGATCGTGAACGTCTCCACCACCGGGACGGCCTGGCCGAGCCCCGGCGAGTCCGTCTACGTCGCCGGCAAGGCGGCGATCGAGCAGCTCACGCGGGTCGCGTCACGGGAGCTCGGGCCGCGGGGGATCACGGTCAACTGCGTGTCGCCCGGCGCGACGGACACCGACCTGCTGCGGGAGGGCGTGCCGCGGGAGGCGTACCAGGCGGTCGCGCACATGACCGCGCTCGGCCGGGTGGGCACGCCCGCCGACATCGCCGCCGTCGTCGCGCTGCTGCTCAGCCCCGACGCGGGCTGGCTCACCGGCCAGAACCTGCGCGCCGACGGCGGACTGGTTTAGAGGTGACGCAAGGAGGGCCACCCCCAGCAGCCGGGGTGGCCCTTTCTTGCATTCGGATGCCCGATCAGACGCGCTGCCACAAAGCGGGCACGTTGGGAGGTTCCCAGCCGGGAGCGGCTGTGTGCCCCTGAAGGCAGCGATACGTCGCGCCACCATAGGTGACCTGGGCACCCGCCTGGTAGGTCACCCCTGCCTGCCAGGTACCCCCGCCCGGAGGCGGAGTCGTGGGGGAACCGGTCGGCTGCGGGCCGCCGGGGACGTTCAGCACGAAGTCGAACGTCGCCTCCCTGCCCGAGCCGACCGTGCGGACGTTCATCAGCAGTCTCGGGTCGAAAATCGAGTCGGTGTTGTTGCGCGGTTCGCCCGGGAAGTACGTCTGCGTGGTGAGGACCGGCCGGTTGGGCGCCTGGACCTTCATGTGGATGTGCCGCGTGCGGCCCGGGTACAGGCCCGGCACGATCGTGGTGAGCTTGTAGGCGCCGTTGGCGTCGGTGAACTGGTGGCCGCGGAAGTTGAAGCCCACGTTGTCGTAGGCGCCGTTCCGGTCGGCCTGCCAGAAGTCCAGCAGCACGTTGGCCAGCGGCTGGCACGCCAGCCCGAAGACGTACCCGCTGACGGTGAGCAGGGTGCCGCTGCCCGGCAGGGTCGAGCGGCGGGGTGAGTTGGGCTTGAAGTACGGGCCCTCGGTCTGGGGCGGCGTGGGGTCGTCGCCGTCGTCACAGAACGGGGTGGGCTCCAGCGGCCCGCTCATGTCGCGTGCGAGAGCCGGCACCTGACCGATGAGCAGGGGGGCCGGCGCAGCTATGAATGCCGCTCTCAGTAGCGTCTTCCGGGTGATGCCCTTGTCCGGGTCGCGAGTGTTCTCGCCTTCCACGATGGCCTCCTCGTAGGAGCCTGCCGGGGGGTGAGGCAGGCTGTTTCCCAAGGTGACACCTGGTGGACGGGGTGAGTACCCTCCAACGTTCTATACAGTCCACGATATGATTCCCCGCGTGGTGACCCGCTTCCCGAGGTCAGTAGGCTGAGGGGGTGGATTTTCGTGGGGTTGAACGCGCCATCATGGAGCGGGGCGTCGAATGGGACTTCGAGCCGACGCTCGACCGGATCGCGGCTCTTCTTGACCTGCTCGGCTCGCCTCAGCGGGCCTATCCCGTCGTGCACATCGCCGGCACCAACGGCAAGACGAGCACGGCGCGGCTGACCGAGGTCCTGCTCAGGGAGCGCAACCTGCGGGTGGGCCGGTTCACCAGCCCTCATCTGGTCACGATGCGCGAGCGGATCACCGTCGACGGCGAGCCGCTGAGCGAGGAGCGGTTCACCGAGGTCTACGAGGAGATCGCGCCCTACGTCGAGCTGGCCGACACGCAGGGGCGGCGGATCCAGTTCTTCGAGATGCTGACCGCGATGGCCTACGCCGCGTTCGCCGACACGCCGGTCGACGTGGCCGTGATCGAGACCGGCATGGGCGGCTCCTGGGACGCCACCAACGTCGCCGACGGCACCGTGTCCGTGATCACCCCGATCTCGCTCGACCACACCGACCGGCTTGGCCCCGACGTCGAGAGCATCGCCAAGGAGAAGGCCGGCATCATCAAGCCCGGCGCCACCACCGTGCTCGCCCAGCAGGAGCTGGCCGCCGCCGAGGTGCTGATGCGCCGCGCGGCCGAGGTGGGCGCGGTCGTGGCCCGCGAGGGCCTGGAGTTCGGCGTGCTCAGCCGTGAGGTGGCCGTCGGCGGCCAGCTGCTGACGCTGCGCGGCCTCAAGGGCGTCTACGACGAGGTCTACCTGCCGCTCTACGGCGCCCACCAGGCGAGCAACGCCGCCTGCGCGCTGGCCGCTGTCGAGGCGCTCACCGGTGGCGACGACCCGCTCGACCTCGATCTCGTACGGCACGCGTTCGCGCAGGCGTCGTCGCCGGGCCGCATGGAGATCGTCCGGCGCAACCCCACGGTGGTCGTCGACGCCGCGCACAACCCCGGCGGGATGCAGGCGACGCTCGACGGCATCCACGAGGCGTTCGACTTCGCCAAGGTCGTCGGCGTGGTCGCGGTCATGGCCGACAAGGACGTGACCGGGCTGCTGGAGCTGCTGGAGCCGGTGCTTGACCAGATCGTCGTCACCCGCAACTCCTCGCCCAGGTCGCTGTCGGCGCAGGAGCTGGGCGAGCTGGCCGAGCCGCTGTTCGGCGAGGACCGGGTGCACGTCGTCGAGCGCCTCGACGACGCCATCGACCTCGGCATCGGGATCGCCGACGCCGAGGGCGAGTTCAGCGGCACCGGTGTGCTCATCACCGGGTCCGTGATCACGGCGGGAGACGCCCGCCACCTGCTGAAGGCGGAGGGCGCCTGATGGACTTCCAGGTCACGCCCGGCATGCGCAGGCTGGGCGCGAGCGTGCTCGGCATGGAGGCCGTCGTCGCCGGGCTCACCACGCCGGTGGCCATCAGCGTCGGCGGGGTGGCGCCCGCGCTCGCGGTGACGGTCGGGATCGGGCTGGCGCTGCTCTGCGTGGTCGGCGCGGGCCTGCTCAAGCGCCCGGCCGGCTACGTCGTGGGCAGTGTCGCGCAGGTGCTGGCGATCGCCGCCGGGTTCGTGGTGCCGGCCATGTTCGTCCTTGGGGCGATCTTCGCGGCGCTGTGGATCACCGCGATTCTCGTCGCTCGGCGTGTCGAGGGCGTGACTTCCCGCTAAAGTCGGGCTTCATGGCCGTCCCCCCATTTCAGCGGTCCTCCGGCACCGCGACTCAAGGCGCGAGGTCCGGGTGGCTGTCCGACGCCGTGCTCGGGCTGCTCATCGTGGTCACGCTGCCGCTGGCGATCGTCGCGATCCCCAACACCGTGTCCGTGGTCGCCGACCTGCTGCCCGCCGAGATCGACCGGCTCGGGCTGATGCGCGCCCACGGGCTCGCCCTGCCGGCGATGATGCTGACCGTGCCGCTGGCCGCCGTGGCGCTGCGCCGGGTGAAGGTCGCCCACCTGCTGCTCGGCGGGCTGCTGCTGCTCGCCGTCGCCGACGCCGCCGGCGGCTATGCCGGGTCGGCGTTCCTCGTGGGCGTGCTGCGGGTGGCCCACGGCGTGGGCGCCGGGCTGCTCGTGCCCGCCACGCTCGCCGCCGCCTGGGGCCGGCCGCCCGTGCTGCGCGCGCTGTGGACCGGCATGCTGGCGCTCAGCCTGCTCGGCGCGCAGGCGCTGGCGCTGTGGCCGCTCGACGGCGTGACGCGCTGGCAGGTCACCCTTCAGCCCTATCCGCTGGTGACCGGCATCGCGCTCGTGCTCGCCGCCGCCTACTTCGTGCTGTGGCTGGTCGGCGGGCGGCCCGCCGCCCCGCGCCTGCGGGTCAAGGAGCGCAGCCGCCTGCTGCTGGCCACCGTGCCCGCCGCCGGCATCGCCGCCGTCGCCATCAGCACCGCGAGCCAGGACTGGCGGGCCGGGCTGGTGGTCCTGCTGGCGCTGCTCGCCATCGCCGGGCTGCTCGCGCTGGCCACGGTCGGCACCCGGGAGAGCCGCACGCTGGCCTACACGATGGTGGCCGTCGGCGTCGTGCTGCTGCCGACCGTCGCGCAGGTGACGTACGTGGAGATGGGCGGGCTCGGCGGGCCGGGGCTGCGCGGGCTGTGGCTGCCGTTCTGCGTGGCGGGGGCGCTGGCCGTGGCGGCGGCGGTCGTGGTGCGGCTGTCGTCGGTGACGAGCGCGTGGGTGACGCCGCTGGGGCTGCTGTCGATGGTCGTCGGGCTCTGCTCGGTGCGGGTCGTGGCGCCGTCGCCCGACGGGCTGGTGCTCGTCGTGCCGTTCACGCTGCTGGCGGTGGGCGCGGCGGTGGCGATCACGGCGGCGCTCGGCCAGGTGGGGGCCGGGGCGGGCATGTTCGGGCTGGCGCTGTGCCTGCCCGGGGTGCTGGCCGGCTACCTGCTGGGCACCGGCGTGCAGATGGTGGCCCTGGAGGGTGACCGGACCAGGCAGGAGCTGGTCGACAGCTTCGTCACCGCGCTGCACCTGTGGGCGCTGGCGGGCGGGTTCTTCGTGGTGGCGGTCATCGTGCTGGCCGCGGTCGTGGCCAGGCGCGCTCCCTCCTCGGAGGACGTACTGGATGTACAGGACGCTCAGGACGTGCAGGAGGAGGCCGGTGACGGCGGGGAGCCGGAGCCCGCGGTGGTGGGCGCGGCGGTTCAGCGGGACGGCGAGGAGGACGACGAGGACCGGCCGACCGGGGTGATCCCACGGATCGGCGTGCAGCCGTTGCCGCAGGCGCGCGACGGCGAGGAGGACACGGCGCCCGTGCCGCCGCCCGCGGCTTCCCCGGAGGACGGCGAGCGGGCGTGACGGGACGGTAAGCTGTGCCGCAGTTTCCGCGACCTGTTCAAAGGAGAACCTCAAGTGTCCGAGCGCACTCTTGTCCTGATCAAGCCCGACGGGGTGAAGCGCGGCCTCATCGGTGACGTGATCGCCCGCGTGGAGCGCAAGGGCCTCAAGGTCGTGGCGATGGACCTGCGCACCCTCGACGCCGACACCGCCAAGGCGCACTACGCCGAGCACTCCGAGCGGCCGTTCTTCGGCGAGCTCGTCGAGTTCATCACCTCGGGGCCGCTGGTCGCGATGGTGCTGGAGGGCCCGCGTGCCGTCGAGGCGTTCCGCGCGCTGGCCGGGCTCACCGACCCGGTGAAGTCGGCTCCCGGCACGATCCGCGGCGACCACGCGCTGGAGATCGGCGAGAACGTCGTCCACGGCTCCGACTCGCCGGAGTCGGCCGCGCGGGAGATCAAGATCTTCTTCCCGGACCGGTTCTGATCATCTGCCCCTGATCACGGGGGCACGCTCAGGAGTGCTCGTCAGGCAGGCCGCCTGGCGGGCACTTTCGCGTTTGCGGACAACGTACCCGGCGCGGTCGGGTGGTATCGCGCAATACGGGCAAAATCGGGGTTGGGGGTGGGGCGGGAGAATTTTGTGGGGCGCGTGGGCTCGTTGCGGGGCGTGGTGGGTACGTCACGTTACGATTCGAATTCGATCCGTAGTCATTCGCGAACGACGTTACGGAAGGCTCCGTTCCCCATGGGCAGCAAGCTCGCCTTTCTAGGCCGTGACATGGCGGTCGACCTGGGCACCGCCAACACGTTGGTGTACGTCCGTGGCCGCGGCATCGTCCTCAACGAACCGTCCGTCGTGGCGATCAACACCTCGAGTGGGAAGATCGTCGCGGTCGGCATCGAAGCCAAGCGCATGATCGGGCGCACGCCCGGCAACATCGTGGCGGTCCGGCCGTTGAAGGACGGTGTGATCGCGGACTTCGACGTCACCGAGCGGATGTTGCGCTATTTCATCCAACGGGTGCACAAACGGCGGCACTTCGCCAAGCCGCGCATCATCATCGCCGTGCCGAGCGGGATCACCGGAGTGGAGCAGCGGGCCGTCAAGGAGGCCGGCTACCAGGCGGGGGCGCGCAAGGTCTACATCGTCGAGGAGCCCATGGCGGCGGCGATCGGGGCCGGGCTGCCGGTGCACGAGCCGACCGGCAACATGGTGGTCGACATCGGCGGCGGCACCACCGAGGTGGCGATCATCTCGATGGGCGGCGTGGTGACCAGCCAGTCCATCCGGGTCGGCGGCGACGAGCTGGACCAGGCGGTGATCACCTTCGTGAAGAAGGAGTTCTCGCTGATGCTCGGCGAGCGCACCGCCGAGGAGATCAAGATGGCGATCGGCTCGGCCTGCCCCACCGGGGAGGAGGCGCACGCCGAGATCCGCGGGCGCGACCTGGTCAGCGGCCTGCCGAAGACGATCATCGTGTCGGCCGAGGAGATCCGCAAGGCCACCGAGGAGCCGGTCAACGCGATCGTCGACGCCGTCAAGACGACCCTCGACCGCTGCCCGCCGGAGCTGTCCGGCGACCTGATGGACCGGGGCATCGCGCTCACCGGCGGCGGCGCGCTGCTCAAGGGCCTGGACGAGCGGGTCAAGGCCGAGACGGGCATGCCGGTGCACCTGGTGGAGAACGCGCTCGACTCGGTCGCGCTCGGCTCCGGCAGATGCGTGGAGGACTTCGAGGCGCTGCAGCAGGTGCTGGTGCCGGAGTCGCGACGCTGATGAGAGACTCGCGCCAGGCCAGGCTGATCCTCGGCACGCTGCTCGCGGCGGCGCTGGTCATCCTGACCGTCGACCACCGCGCCGGCGAGAGCTCGCCGCTCACCCCGCTGCGGTCGGCCGGCGCGTGGCTGTTCGGGGCGGCCGAGGAGGCCGGCGGCGCCGTGGCCCGGCCCGTCGGCGGGTTCCTGCACGCGATCGCCGCGGCGCCGAGCGCCCAGGCCGACATCGAGCGGCTCAAGGCGGAGAACGCCCGGCTGCGCTCCAGCCTGTCCGCCGACCGCCTCGACGCGGCCCGCGCCGCCGAGCTCAAGCGGATGCTCGGCCTGGCCGGGCTGGGCGGCTACAAGGTGGTGTCCGCCAACGTGATCGCCCGGCGCGGCCAGCCGGGCTTCGAGGACGCCGTGCAGATCGACGCCGGCACCGACGACGGCGTCCGCACCGACATGACCGTGCTCAACGGCGACGGGCTGGTGGGCCGCGTGGTGCACGCCTCGGCCCGCACCTCCACCGTGGTCCTGCTGAGCGACCTGGCCTCGGCGGCGGGCGCGCGGCTGGAGGGCGGCCAGGAGATCGGCGTGGTGCACGGGGTGGCGGAGAACGGGCGGCTCCTGCAGTTCAAGCTGCTCGACTCCACCGCGCCGATCGAGCGGGGGGCGCGGCTGGTCAGCTTCGGCTCCCATCGCGGCGCGCCGTACGTGCCGGGGGTGCCGATCGGGGTGATCGAACAGGTGGAGTCGACTCCCGGGCAGCTCGTCCGGATCGCCTACGCCAGGCCGTACGCGGATCTGACCGCGCTGGACGTGGTGGGGGTGGTGGTGCAGGGGCCCGCCCGTGATCCGAGAGACGCGGTGCTGCCGCGCAGGGAGGGGGCCCGATGACGGCGGTCCTGGTGGTGCCGGTGGCGCTGCTGCTGCAGGTCATGCTGGTGAACCGGCTGCCGCTGCCCGCCGGGGGCGTGCCCGACCTGGTGCTGCTGGCGGTGGTGGCGGTGGCGCTGATACGCGGGCCGGCGGCCGGGGCGGTGATCGGGTTCTTCACCGGGCTGGTGGTGGACGTGGTGCCGCCGACGGCGCACGTCGCGGGGCTGTACGCGTTCGTGTTCGCGCTGGTCGGCTATCTGGCCGGGCGCGGGGCCGGCGGGCGGGTCACCACCGTGGCGCTGTGCGTGGTGCTCGCGCCGCTGATGGCGGCGGCGGTGGGCGGGCTGATGTCCGACCCGAGGGTGACGATCTCCACGCTGACCGAGCAGGTTCCCGTGACCGTCGCCTACACGATGATCGCCGCGCCCGTGGTGATCTGGCTGGCGACCCGCGGCCGACGGCAGAGGTACGAGATATGACCCGGATGCGCACCCGGCTGGTCGTGATCCAGGCGCTCGTGCTGGTGCTGCTGGCCGCGCTGGCCGTCCGCCTGTGGCAGGTCCAGGTCGTACGAGGTCCCGAGCTCGTGCACCGGGCGACCGAGACGCGGACCCGCACGGTGATCGTGCCGGCTGTGCGGGGGCAGATCCTCGACTCCTCCGGGCGTCCGCTGGTGCGCAACAAGACCTCGCTGGTCGTCTCCGTCGACCGCACCGGGCTGGCCGGGATGCGCGACGGCGGGATGAAGGTGCTGGGCAAGCTGTCGGAGGTGCTCAGCCGGCCCGTCGCCGAGCTGCGCAAACGCATCACGCCGTGCGGTCCCGGGGTGCCCAAGCCGTGCTGGACGGGATCGCCGTACCAGCCGGTCCCGCTGGACGAGAAGGTCGACACGCGTGAGGCGCTGCAGATCCTGGAGCGCCAGGAGGAGTTCCCGGGGGTCACGGCGGAGATCCACGCGGTCCGCGAATACCCGGGCGGCCGGGCGGGGGCGCAGATGCTCGGCTACCTGTCGCCGGTGACGGAGGCGGAGCTGGAGAAGCGGGTCGGGCTGAAGGCCGCCTTCTCCGGCGTGGACCTGGCCGGGCGCGACGGGCTGGAGTACGTCTATGACGAGGAGCTGCGTGGCAAGGCCGGGCTGCGGCGGGTGCAGGTCGACCGGATGGGCAAGGCGCTCGGCGTGGAGAAGCAGGTCGAGCCCGTCAGCGGGCACCACCTGGTGACCAGCATCGACTCGCGGATCCAGGCGGTGACGGAGAAGGCGCTGCAGGACGCGATGAAGTCCGCGCCCGGCGCCGACGGGGGCGCGGCGGTGGTGCTCGACGCGAAGACCGGACGGGTGCTGGCGCTGTCCAGCGCGCCCGGCTACGACCCGGCGGTGTGGGCGGGCGGCATCTCCGCGAACATGTACAAGCATCTGCTGTCGGAGAAGTCCGGCAAGCCGCTGGTGTCGCGGGCGATCAACGGCCAGTTCGCGCCCGGCTCGACGTTCAAGGTGTCGTCGGTGGCCTCGATGCTGCGCGCCGGCTACCCGCTGAACGGCAAGTACAGCTGCCCGGGGTCGGTCACGGTGGGCGGCCGGGCCTTCAACAACTTCCGCGGCATCCCGCTGGGCACGCTCAGCCTGCACCTGGCGCTGGTCAAGTCGTGCGACACGATCTTCTACCAGGCGGCGTACGAGCAGTATCTGCGCGACGGCGGCCGCACGCCGAAGAAGACGGCCAGGGAGGTGTTCGCCAACACCGCCCGCGGGTTCGGGTTCGGCGCGCCGACGGGGATCGACCTGCCGGGCGAGTCGGCCGGGCGCATCCCCGACCGCAAGTGGAAGAAGGAGATGTGGGCGCTGACCAGCGCCACCAACTGCAAGCGCGCCCAGACCGGCTACCCCGAGGTCAAGGACGGGGCGCGGGCGGCGTTCCTCAAGCGGCTGGCGCACGAGAACTGCACCGAGGGGTTCGTGCTGCGGCCCGGTGACTCGGCCAACTTCTCCATCGGGCAGGGCGACGTGCTGGTGACGCCGCTCCAGCTCGCGCGGGCGTACGCGGCGCTGGTCTCCGACGGCAAGGTGCGCAGCCCGCGCATCGGCTGGGCGCTGGTGCGGCCCGACGGCAAGGTGGTCAAGACGATCCCGGTGCCGGTCGTGGGCAAGCTCCCCGTCACCGAGAAGGAGCGGCTCTACATCAAGAACGCGCTCAGCCAGGTCGCCTCCGACGGCACCGCGGCCGGGGCGTTCGCCGGCTTCCCGATGGACAAGGTGCGCATCGGCGGCAAGACCGGTACGGCGGAGGTGTGGGGCAAGAAGGACACCTCCTGGTTCGCCTCGTTCGCCCCCACGCAGAACCCGCGCTTCGTCGTCGTGGCCATGGTGTCGCAGGGCGGCATGGGCTCCCAGACCGCCGCGCCCGCCGTGCGGCAGATCTACGAGGGCATCTTCGGCATCAAGCGGCCCGCCGCGCTGCCCGGCGGCAAGCCCGTGTCGCGGCTGCCCAGGTTCGCCCCCGACGGGACGGTGATCTGGCAATGAGCGCGCTGGCGCCCGGACGGCGCTCGTTCGCCAGGCGGGCCTTCGGCGCCGAGTCGCCGGTGTGGCGGCTCGACGGGGTCCTGCTCGTGGCCGTCCTCGCCCTGTCGGTGATCGGCACGCTGCTCGTCTGGTCGTCCACCCGCACCTGGGCGCCCGGCTCCACCGGGCTGCTCAAGAAACACCTGCTCAACGAGACGATCGGGCTCGCGCTGTGCGGCGTGGTCGCCTCCGTGGACCACCGGGCCGTGCGCGCCTACGCGCCCGTGCTGTTCCTGCTCTCGCTGATCGGGCTCGGGCTGGTGCTCTCGCCGCTCGGCGCCACGATCAACGGCTCGCACTCGTGGATCCTGCTGGGCGGCGGGTTCGCCGTGCAGCCGTCGGAGTTCGCCAAGGTCGGGCTGCTGCTCATCACCGCGATGCTGCTCGCCCAGCCCGCCGAGGGACGCGACCGGCCGAGGCCGCTCGACATCGTGCTCGCCCTGCTCGCCGCCGCGGTGACGCTCGTGCTCGTCATGCTCCAGCCCGACCTCGGCACCGCGCTCGTGCTCGCCGCCATCACCGCCTCCGCGCTGGTGATCTCCGGGGTGCGCAAGCGGCTGATCGCGCTGCTGGCCCTGGTCGGCGCGGCCGGGGTGTTCAGCGTGTTCTACTTCCAGATGCTGGAGGACTACCAGGTCGCCCGGTTCACCGCGTTCGTCGACCCGAACGTCGACCCGCGCGGCGTCGGCTACAACAGCACCCAGTCGCTCATCGCGATCGGCTCCGGGCAGCTGTTCGGCAAGGGGCTGCTCGGGGGCGGCCAGACCACCGGCAGGTTCGTGCCGGAACAGCACACCGACTTCATCTTCACCGTGGCGGGCGAGGAGTTCGGCTTCCTCGGCTCGGTCACGGTCGTGCTGCTGCTCGGCGTCGTGCTGCTGCGCGGCCTGAAGATCGCCCGGCAGTGCGAGGACCGGTTCGGCACGCTGGTCGCGGGCACGATCGTGTGCTGGTTCGCGTTCCAGACGTTCGTGAACGTGGGCATGACGATCGGCATCATGCCCATCACCGGCCTGCCGCTGCCGTTCGTCTCCTACGGCGGCACCGCGACCTTCGCCAACCTGATCGCCGTGGGCATGCTGCTGTCGATCCGCTCCCGGCAGCGCCCCTACGCCTAGGGCGTCCCAGCCACGGTACGGGTTTCGCTACCCTGGGTGTCATGCCTGTCGAGTCGATTTTTCCCCGCCTGGAAGCGCTGCTGCCCAAGGTGCAGAAGCCGATCCAGTATGTCGGGGGTGAGCTCAACTCGACGGTGAAGGACTGGGACTCCGCCGACGTGCGCTGGGCGCTCATGTATCCCGACGCGTACGAGGTCGGGCTGCCCAACCAGGGCGTCGCGATCCTCTACGAGATCCTCAACGAGCTGCCCGGCACCCTGGCCGAGCGCACCTACGCGGTCTGGCCCGACCTGGAGGCGCTCATGCGCGCCGAGGGCGTGCCCCAGTTCACCGTCGACGCCCACCGGCCGGTGCGCGCCTTCGACGTGCTTGGCCTGTCGTTCTCCACCGAGCTCGGCTACACCAACATGCTGACCGCGCTCGACCTGGCCGGGATCCCGCTGGTCGCCGCCGACCGGGGCGACGACGACCCGATCGTGCTGGCGGGCGGCCACGCGGCGTTCAACCCCGAGCCGATCGCCGACTTCCTGGACGCGGCCGTGCTCGGCGACGGCGAGCAGATCGCCATCGCCATCTCGGAGGTCATCCGGGAGTGGAAGGCCGAGGGCAGGCCCGGCGGGCGCGACGAGCTGCTGATGCGGCTGGCCGAGTCCGGCGGCGTCTACGTGCCCAAGTTCTACGACGTCGACTACCACCCCGACGGCCGCATCAAGCGGGTCGCGCCCAACCGTCCCGACGTGCCGTGGAGGGTGCACAAGCACACGGTCATGGACCTCGACGAGTGGCCCTACCCGAAGAAGCCGCTGGTCCCGCTGGCCGAGACCGTGCACGAGCGGTTCAGCGTGGAGATCTTCCGCGGCTGCACCCGAGGCTGCCGCTTCTGCCAGGCGGGCATGATCACCCGCCCGGTGCGCGAGCGGTCGATCACCACGATCGGCGCGATGGTCGAGAACGGGATCAAGGAGTCCGGCTTCAACGAGGTCGGCCTGCTGTCGCTGTCGTCCGCCGACCACAGCGAGATCGGCGAGGTGGCCAAGGGCCTGGCCGACCGCTACGAGGGCACCAACACCTCGCTGTCGCTGCCCTCGACCCGGGTCGACGCCTTCAACATCGACCTGGCCAACGAGTTCTCCCGCAACGGGCGGCGCTCCGGGCTCACCTTCGCGCCCGAGGGCGGCTCCGAGCGCATGCGCAAGGTGATCAACAAGATGGTCACCGAGGAAGACCTCATCCGCACCGTCACCGCCGCCTACTCCCAGGGCTGGCGGCAGGTCAAGCTCTACTTCATGTGCGGGCTGCCCACCGAGACCGACGAGGACGTGCTCGGCATCGCCGACCTGGCCAAGAAGGTCATCCAGGCCGGTCGTGAGGCCACCGGCTCGCGCGACATCCGCTGCACCGTGTCCATCGGCGGCTTCGTGCCCAAGCCGCACACCCCGTTCCAGTGGGCGGGGCAGGCCGACCACGAGACCGTCGACCGGCGGCTCAAGGCGCTGCGCGAGTCGCTGCGCGGCGACAAGCAGTACGGCCGGGCCATCGGCTACCGCTACCACGACGGCAAGCCGTCCATCGTGGAGGGGCTGCTGTCGCGCGGCGACCGGCGGGTCGGCGCCGTCATCCGCGCCGTGTGGGAGGACGGCGGGCGCTTCGACGGCTGGAGCGAGCACTTCTCCTACGAGCGCTGGATGGCCGCCGCCGCCAAGGCCGGCGTCGACGTCGACTGGTACACCGTGCGCGAGCGCGAGGAGAACGAGGTCCTGCCGTGGGACCACCTCGACGCGGGGCTCGACCGCGAATGGCTCTGGCAGGACTGGCAGGAGGCCGTCTCCGGCGGCGAGGTCGAGGACTGCCGCTGGACCCCCTGCTACGACTGCGGCGTCTGCCCGACGATGGGCACCGAGATTCAAATCGGACCGACGGGTAAGAAACTCCTTCCCCTCACGGTGATCTAGCCGCGCTCGGTGGCCGCCCGGTGTCACGCCGTACATGATCCTGAGACGTGCAGGCGTCCGGGCGGCTTATCCTGAGATGAAGGAACTCTGACACGGGAAGGACGACAAGGCTCTGAAACCTGTTCCCGATGGGCCCCCGCCCGCGCCGACGGCGCAGCGCCTTCGCGTGCGCTACGCCAAGCGCGGACGCCTGCGCTTCACCAGTCACCGCGACATCTCGCGGGCCGTCGAACGAGCGGTCCGCCGTGCCGGCATTCCGGTGGCCTACAGCGCGGGTTTCTCGCCTCATCCGAAGATCTCCTACGCGGGAGCGGCGCCGACCGGCGTCGCCAGCGAGGCCGAATACCTCGAGATCGGCGTCACGACGCCGTGCGATCCGCAGCAGGTCAAACGTGACCTCGACGAGTCGCTGCCGCCTGGTCTCGACGTGCTCGACGTCGTCGAGGCGGCCCCCGGAGCGCTGGCCGACCGCCTGGAGGTCTCCGAGTGGGAGGTGCGGCTGCCCGGTGCCGACCGCGAGCTCGCCGAAGTCGCGGTGGAGAAGTTCCTCGCGGCGGGCACCGTGGAGGTCGAGCGCCTCACCAAGAAGGGCCCGCGCCGCTTCGACGCGCGGGAGGCCGTGCTGAGGCTCACGGCGCTGAGCGCCCCGGACTCGCAGGGATCAGAGGGAACAGACAGAACTGCAGCTCAGGTGGGCGGACAGTCGTGTGTCATACTGCGCATGGTTGTTCGGCACATGACTCCTGCCGTTCGACCCGACGATGTGCTCACAGGGCTGCGCCTTGTGGCCGACTTCGCGCCGCCGGTTCCCCCCGAGGTGACCAGGCTGGCGCAGGGGCCGCTCGACGCACGCACCGGTGCGCTTGCCGACCCGCTCGACCTGGACCGCGAGACTACGCGCGGCGGCGAGGCGGGACCGGCGGGTGAGCACGTCGCCGGTTAAGGAAGCGCCCTGCCGGGCGCTGCCGCTGACAGGACTTGGCGCCATGCCCCCGCGAGGGGGCGTGGCGGACAACGAGACACGAGAGCTCCTGCGCGGCGCGGCGACGCGCCCGGGAGCTGACGGGAGAGCGCCCGCATGCTCGACGAGAACGAGCCCAACGCCGGGGCCCAGGGCCCCGACGGGGAGACAACAGAACAGACCAAGGTGACCAAGCGCCGCGCGGCCAGCCGCCCGGCCGGGCCGCCGCCCGAGCTTCCCGAGACGCCGGCCGCCGCGCCGGCCACCGGACCCATCACCGTGGTCGCCGCCCAGGCGGCCCCGTCGGTGGCGGAAGGGCGTCCCCTTCCGAGCACCGCCGCGCAGCGCGCCGCCGGACGGCCGGAAGACCTCATCGCCGCGCGGCCGGCCACGGCCGAGGTGACGAGCCCGGCCGAGGCCGCCGTGGCCCAGGCCGTCGAGGAGCCGGCCGGGCAGGACGCGCAGGCCGCCGAGGAGGCGGTCAAGCCCAAGAGGGCGACGCGGACCCGGTCGACCGCCACCACGACGCGCCGCCGTACGACCAAGAAGGCCGCCGAGGCGGCCGAGGCGGCTGCGGACGGTGCCGAGGGCGCCGCCGAGGGTGCCGTGACGGCTCCTGAGGGTGCCGTGGCGGGCGCGGAGAGTGCCGTGGCGGTCCCCGAGACCGCCGCTGCCACCGTGACGCCGGAGGCGGCCCCCGAGGCCGCGGAGGCGCCCGTCAAGCGCCGCCGCACCCGCAAGAAGGCCGAGCCCGAGGAGACCGTCGCGACCGCGCCCGCCGAGGCCGTCGCGGAGCCCGTCGAGGCCGTCGAGTCGGCCGAGGCGCCGGTCGAGCGCGCGGATGACGACATTCTGGAGATTCTGCCCGAGGACGAGCCCCTCGACGACGAGCCCGCCGGCGAGGACCTGGACGAGGAGGACCGGCCGAGCCTGCTGGCCGACCCGTTCGGGCTGACGGTGCGCCGCGAGGACCAGCCCGGCACCGCGTTCCAGCGGCCCGCCGCGATCTTCGCGCCGCTGTTCCAGGCGCCCGACCCGTCGCAGGCCAAGCCGGTGCGGCCGGAGCCCCAGCCCCAGCCCGCCGTCGAGGTGAGCGAGGACGAGGCCGAGGACGAGATCACCGCCGAGGACGAGGGCGAGGACACCTCCGACGAGCAGGAGGAGGAAGAGGGCGCCGGTCGCCGTCGCCGCCGCCGCAGGGGCGGCCGCGGGCGCGGCAAGTCCCGCGAGCGCGACGAGTCCGACGAGGGTGACGAGGGCGAGGACGAAGGCGACGAGGAGCAGGGCGAGGAGCCTCAGGAGGAGGCCTCCAGCTCGCGCCGCCGCCGTCGCCGCCGCCGCAGGGGCACCGACGACGAGGGCGGCGAGACCACGCCCGACGACCCGCCGAACACGGTGGTGCGCATCCGCGCGCCCCGCTCGGGCCGCTCGGCCGCGCACGACACCTCCGCCGACGGCGTGCAGAGCGTCCGCGGCTCCACCCGGCTGGAGGCCAAGAAGCAGCGCCGCCGCGAGGGCCGCGAGCTGGGCCGCAGGCGCCCGCCGATCATCACCGAGTCGGAGTTCCTGGCCCGCCGCGAGTCCGTCGACCGGATGATGGTGGTGCGCCGCCAGGGCGACCGCACGCAGATCGCGGTGCTGGAGGACGGCGTCCTCGTCGAGCACTACGTCAACCGCGAGGCCAGCCAGTCCTACGTCGGCAACGTCTACCTCGGCAAGGTGCAGAACGTGCTGCCGTCGATGGAGGCCGCGTTCGTCGACATCGGCAAGGGCCGCAACGCCGTGCTGTACGCGGGCGAGGTGAATTTCGACACCGCCGGGCTGGAGGGCCAGCCGAAGCGGATCGAGTCGGCGCTGAAGTCCGGCCAGTCGGTGCTGGTGCAGGTCACCAAGGACCCGATCGGCCACAAGGGCGCCCGCCTGACATCGCAGATCAGTCTTCCCGGCCGCTACCTGGTGTACGTGCCGGACGGGTCGATGACCGGCATCA
The DNA here is from genome assembly GCF_040639085.1 of Nonomuraea sp. NPDC023979. Taxonomy (NCBI): domain Bacteria; kingdom Bacillati; phylum Actinomycetota; class Actinomycetes; order Streptosporangiales; family Streptosporangiaceae; genus Nonomuraea; species Nonomuraea sp. NPDC023979. Next base: position 168,013 of record NZ_JBEZZG010000015.1, on the reverse strand, counting down.
GCCGCAAGCTGCCCGACAAGGAGCGCACCCGCCTCAAGAGCATCCTGAAGAAGGTCATGCCGGAGAACGCCGGCGTGATCGTGCGCACCGCCGCGGAGGGCGCCTCGGAGGAGGAGCTCGCCCGCGACGTGGCCCGCCTGTCGGCCCAGTGGGAGAACATCCGCAAGAAGGCCAAGTCGGCCAGCCCGCCCGAGCTGCTCTCGGCCGAGCCCGACCTGACCATCCGGGTGGTGCGTGACGTCTTCAACGAGGACTTCACCTCGCTGGTCGTCCAGGGTGACGAGGCGTGGGAGACGGTCGACGAGTACGTCAAGTACGTCGCGCCGCACCTGGGCGAGCGGCTGTCGAAGTGGGACCCCGGCCAGGGCGACGTGTTCGAGTCGTACCGGATCGACGAGCAGCTCGGCAAGGCGATGGAGCGCAAGGTGTGGCTGCCCAGCGGCGGCTCCCTGGTGATCGACCGGACCGAGGCGATGACCGTCGTCGACGTCAACACCGGCAAGTTCACCGGCCAGGGCGGCAACCTGGAGGAGACGGTCACGCGCAACAACCTGGAGGCGGCCGAGGAGATCGTCCGCCAGCTCAGGCTGCGTGACATCGGCGGCATCATCGTCATCGACTTCATCGACATGGTGCTGGAGTCCAACCGCGACCTGGTGCTGCGGCGGATGCTGGAGTGCCTGGCGCGCGACAGGACCAAGCACCAGGTGGCCGAGGTGACGTCGCTGGGCCTGGTCCAGATGACGCGTAAGCGGGTCGGTCAGGGCCTCCTGGAGGCGTTCTCGACCCCGTGCGACTGCTGCAACGGGCGTGGCCTCATCGTCTCCACGGAGCCGGTGGAGAGCAGGTCCGAGCCGCGGGGCACCCAGGGCAAGATGGCGGTGGAGAAGGCGGTCTCGGACAAGGTGTCCGCGGCCAAGGACTCCTCCGGTCGTGATACCGTGACCGGTGCGCTTGAAGACGTCCCATCCGAGGACGACCAGGCAGGACAGACTTCCGGCAGGGGGCGGCGACGCTCTCGCCGAGCCAAGTCCGCCGACTAGTTCGGTGGGCTTCCGATGAATCGTCCGGTTCGCCTAGGGCCCCGGTCATCCGGTACCCTAGTCAACCGGTGCGTCAGGTGACGTGCCCTGTTGGCGCGCCCCCCGGTTCGTCGGTTCCGGATGAGCCGAATGACGGGCGCAGCATTCGGAGTCAGCGGCCATCCCGCACGGGATGGCCGAGGGATCGCAACAGTGAGTCAGTAGAAGGGTTCCGCGGTGTACGCGATCGTTCGTTGCGGCGGCAGGCAGCAGAAGGTCTCCGTCGGTGACGTCCTCGAGGTGGACAAGGTCGCCGGCGAGGTCGGCTCTTCGGTTTCGCTGCCGACGGTGCTCGTCGTCAACGACGGCGATGTGACCACGGAGGCGGGCAAGTTCACGGTCAGCGCCGAGATTCTCGGTGAGACCAAGGGCCCCAAGATCCGCATCCTCAAGTACAAGAACAAGACCGGTTACAAGAAGCGCCAGGGTCACCGCCAGCGGTACACCCAGGTGAAGATCACCGGTATCGACCAGGCCTGATCGGGAGTTTGAGAGATGGCACACAAGAAGGGCGCGTCGTCCACCCGGAACGGCCGCGACTCCAACGCTCAGCGCCTGGGCGTCAAGCGCTTCGGCGGCCAGCTGGTCAACGCGGGCGAGATCATCGTCCGTCAGCGTGGCACCCACTTCCACCCCGGCGACAACGTCGGCCGCGGTGGCGATGACACGCTGTTCGCGCTGGCCGCGGGCCACGTGCAGTTCGGCACCAAGCGCGGTCGCCGCGCGGTGAGCATCGTCCCGGTCGCGGAGTAAATCTCCAGCGCCACGGGTTGTACGAAGGGGTGGATCGTCTTCCGGTCCGCCCCTTCTTGCTGTTGTGAGACGCCCGTGAGGGCTGATGGAGGAGAAGCTGAATGCCGGACTTCGTGGACCAGGTGGTTCTGCACGTCAGGGCCGGTGACGGAGGAAACGGCTGCGCCTCCATCCACCGGGAGAAGTTCAAGCCGCTGGGCGGCCCCGACGGGGGCAACGGCGGGCGCGGCGGCGACGTGATCCTGGAAGTGGATCCCAGCACCGCCACGCTGCTCGACTACCACCGCCGCCCACACCGCAAGGCCGACAGCGGCAAGCAGGGGCAGGGCTCCAACCGCGACGGGGCCAACGGCGCCGACGTGATCCTGCCCGTGCCCAACGGCACCGTGGTCAAGGACGCCTCGACCGGCGAGGTGCTCATCGACCTCGTCGGCACCGGCACCCGCTACGTGATCGCGCAGGGCGGCCACGGCGGCCTCGGCAACGCGGCGCTGGCCAGCACCAAGCGCAAGGCGCCCGGGTTCGCGCTGCTCGGCGAGCCGGGCGACGCGCTCGACGTGATGCTGGAGCTGAAGAGCGTCGCCGACGTGGCGCTCGTCGGCTTCCCCAGCGCCGGCAAGTCGTCGCTGATCGCGGCGCTCAGCGCGGCCAAGCCGAAGATCGCCGACTACCCGTTCACCACGCTGATCCCCAACCTGGGCGTGGTGACCGCGGGGGAGACCGTGTTCACCGTCGCGGACGTGCCCGGCCTGATCCCCGGCGCCTCCGAGGGCAAGGGCCTCGGCCACGAGTTCCTGCGCCACGTCGAACGCTGCGACATGCTCGTGCACGTCATCGACTGCGCCACGATGGAGCCCGGCCGCGACCCGGTCACCGACTACGAGGTCATCGAGGCCGAGCTGCACGCGTACGGGAAGCTGGAGGGCCGGCCGCGCATGGTCGTGCTCAACAAGGCCGACGTGCCCGACGCCCGCGAGCTGGCCGAGCTGGTGCGCCCCGACTTCGAGGAGCGGGGGCTGCGCGTGTTCACCGTGTCCGCCGCCACGCACGACGGGCTGCGCGAGCTCACGTTCGCGATGGGCGAGTGGGTGGCCGCGGCCCGGGCGAACAAGCCGGTCGAGGAGCCGACGCGGCTGGTCATCAGGCCCAAGCAGCTCGGCGACACCGGGTTCAAGGTGCGCCGGGTCAACGAGAACATGTTCCAGGTCACCGGCGAGAAGCCCGAGCGGTGGATCCGGCAGACCGACTTCACCAACGACGAGGCCGTCGGCTACCTCGCCGACCGGCTGGAGCGGCTCGGCGTGGAGGAGGAGCTGGTCAAGGCCGGCGCCACCGCCGGGGCCGAGGTCGTCATCGGGTCGATGGAGAACGGCTACGTCTTCGACTGGCAGCCGACGCTCAACGCCGAGGCCGTCCGGCAGGGGCCGCGCGGCACCGACAGCCGGCTGGGGTGAGGATCTTCCGGGGGCGAGCCGCTACCCTCTGAGAGGACGCCCCCTCGTGAGGAGCATGGTCCCTTCGGGAGAGGTGCTGTCCCTTCCGAGGGGGCGTCTCCGTACGGGCCGTGCGCCCGTCCCCGCGCGCCCGTCCCCGCCCAGTGCCCGCGCTGTCCCCGCGCTGTGCCCGGGATGGGGGAGGGGCGGGCTCGGATAGGGTTTGAGCGTGCGGGAACGGATCAGCTCCGCGTCGCGGGTCGTCGTCAAGGTCGGCTCGTCGTCGCTCACCACCTCCCAGGGCATGATCGACGTGGACCGGGTCGACGCGCTCGTCGACGTGCTGGCCGCCAGGCGCGGCACCGGGACGCAGATCGTGCTCGTCTCCTCCGGCGCCATCGCCGCCGGGCTCGGCCCCCTCGGGCTGGCCGCGCGACCGCGTGACCTCGCCACCCAGCAGGCCGCCGCCTCCGTCGGCCAGGGCGTGCTGGTCGCCCGCTACACCTCCTCCTTCGCCCGCTACGGCCTGCGCGTCGGCCAGGTGCTGCTGACCGCCGACGACATGATGCGCCGCGCCCACCACGCCAACGCCCGGCGCACGCTCGACCGGCTGCTGGAGCTCGGCATCGTGCCGATCGTCAACGAGAACGACACCGTCGCCACCGACGAGATCCGGTTCGGCGACAACGACCGGCTGGCTGCGCTCGTCACCCATCTCACGCGCGCCGACGCGCTCGTCCTGCTCTCCGACGTCGACGCGCTGTACGACGGGCCGCCCAGCCGCAGCGGGTCGCGGAGGCTGGCGGAGATCCACGGCCCCGAGGACCTGGCGGGCGTCGAGCTGGGCAAGGGCGGCTCGGTCGGCACCGGCGGCATGGTCACCAAGGTGCAGGCGGCCAGGATCGCCACCGGCGCGGGCGTGCCCGTGGTGCTCACCGCCGCCGCCCACGCCGCCCACGCGCTGGCCGGGGCCGACGTCGGCACCTACTTCCACCCCGGCGGCCGCCACCCCGGCACCCGGCTGCTGTGGCTGGCGCACGCCACCACCGGGCGCGGGCGGCTGCACCTCGACGACGGCGCCGTCGAGGCGGTCGTGTCGCGGCGCAAGTCGCTGCTGCCGGCCGGGGTCACCTCGGTCGAGGGCGAGTTCGCCGCCGGCGACCCCGTCGACCTGTGCGCGCCGCGCGGCCGGGTGGTGGCGCGCGGGCTGGTCAACTTCGACGCCGGCGAGATCCCCGGGCTGCTCGGCCGCTCCACCCGTGACCTGGCCAGCGAGCTCGGTCCGGAATATGAACGCGAGCTGATCCACCGCGACGACATCGTCATACTGGAGACCCACAGCTGACGCCCTGATGAGGAGCACGCGATGTCCGAAGAGTTCCTGAAGGTCGCCCGCGCGGCACGTGAGGCCGCCGCCGAGCTGGCCCCGCTGCCGCGGGCGCCGAAGGACCGGGCGCTGCGTGCCGTCGCCGACGCCCTGGTCGCGCACGCCGCCGAGCTCGTCGAGGCCAACGCCGCCGACGTCGAGCGGGCCAGGGAGCAGGGCATCTCCGAGGCCATGATCGACCGGCTGCGGCTCGACGAGGCCCGCATCGGCGCGATCGCCGAGGCGGTGCGCCAGGTGGCCGACCTGCCCGACCCGGTGGGCGAGGTCGTCCGCGGCTCGACCCTGCCCAACGGGCTGGAGCTGCGCCAGCTCCGCGTGCCGCTCGGCGTCATCGGCATCATCTACGAGGGCCGCCCCAACGTCACCGTCGACGCCGCCGCGCTCTGCCTCAAGAGCGGCAACGCGGTGCTGCTGCGCGGGTCCTCCAGCGCCTACTCCTCCAACACGGCGCTGGTCGAGGTCATGCAGGAGGCGCTGGCCGGCACCGACGTCCCGGCGGGCGCGGTCCAGCTCGTGCCGGGGCAGACGCGCGACTCGGTCAAGGAGCTGATGCGCGCCCGCGGGCTGGTGGACGTGCTCATCCCGCGCGGCGGCGCGTCGCTGATCAACTCGGTGGTCGAGGAGTCGACGGTGCCGGTGATCGAGACCGGCGTCGGCAACTGCCACGTGTACGTCGACGCCGAGGCCGACGTCGACCTGGCCGTGCAGATCCTGGTCAACGCCAAGGCGCAGCGGCCCTCGGTGTGCAACGCCGCCGAGACGTTCCTGGTGCACGCCGACGTGGCCGACGCGTTCGTGCCCAAGGCGCTGGCCGCGCTCGCGGACGCCGGCGTGACCGTGCACGGCGACGACCGGATCGCCGGTTATGGCGAGGTGGTGCCCGCGACCGAGGACGACTACCGCGCCGAATACCTCTCGCTCGACATCGCCGCCGCCGTCGTCGGCTCGCTGGAGGAGGCCGTGGCCCACATCAGGCGCTACGGCTCCGGCCACACCGACGCCATCGTGACCCGCTCGCAGGGCGCCGCCCGCCGGTTCGTGTCGCTGGTCGACTCGGCCGCCGTCGCCGTCAACGCCTCCACCCGGTTCACCGACGGCGGCGAGTTCGGGTTCGGCGCGGAGATCGGCATCTCCACCCAGAAGCTGCACGCGCGCGGCCCGATGGGGCTGCCCGAGCTCACCTCCACCAAGTGGGTCTACACCGGCGAGGGCCACCTGCGCACCGCCGAGGGCACGGTAATCCCCGGGCCAGGATGCTGACCGGATCCGGTAGCGGGCGGTGTGTCGGCCGCTGACGCTCCGCGCGCGCCGCGTTGACTGGGGCCCATGGAGATCGTCATCGCCCTGGGCTCCGCCGTGGCCGTGCTGTTCGGCGCCGACCGGCTGATGCTCTGGCTGGAGAGGCACGGGCACGTCCGCTGGCGGCGCACGCGCCGCGTCCCGCCCGCGCAGCAGCCCACGGCCGGCCTCGACAGCCTGCTGTCCGAGCAATCGTCGCGATAAACCTGCGCGTGCTCCGGCGCGCCGCGGCCCTTCCTCCTGGCCTCGGCGCTAGGGTTGTATCCCTTATGGGCGCGCCGAGCGGGGAGGGACGGTGAGCAAGCTCGGCAAGGTCGGGCCATACACCCTCCTCGAGCGGCTTGGCCGGGGCGGCATGGGCGAGGTCTACCTCGCCAGCGCACGCCGCGGCGAGCGCGTCGCGCTGAAGGTGCTGCACGACCTCAACCAGGACGACTCCTCCCGTGTCAGGCTCGAACGCGAGGTGCGCGCGCTGCGCCGCGTCGAGAGCCCGTACGTGGCCACCGTCCTCGACGCCGATCTCGCGTGTGCCAGGCCCTACCTGGTCATGGAGCACATCGACGGCTCGACGCTGCTCGACCTGGTGCGCCAGGAAGGGCCGCTGGACCTGCCCCGGCTCATGCAGCTCGCGCAGGGCATCGCGGCGGCGCTGGCCATCATCCACGCGGCCGGGGTGGTCCACCGCGACCTCAAGCCCGGCAACATCATCATGGGCGCCGACGGGCCGGTGCTCATCGACTTCGGCATCGCGCAGGTGCTCGACGCGACCCGGCTCACGATGACCGGCACGTTCCTCGGCACGCCCGGCTACACCGCGCCGGAGATCTTCGCCGACGAGCAGGTCGACTCGCCCGCCGACGTGCACGCCTGGGCGGCGACGGTGGCGTTCGCGGCGACCGGGCGGCCGACGTTCGGGCGGGGGACGGCCGAGGCGCAGATGTACGCGGTCCTCAACGGGCAGGCCGACCTCAAGGGCGTGCCCGTGGCGCTGCTGCCGCTGGTGCGGGCCGCGCTCAACCGGGAGCCCGGCAAGCGGCCCACGGCGGCGCTGCTGGCAGACCGGCTGGCGCGGCTGGCCAAGGCCACCGGGGCCGATCCTGACGTCCGGGCCGCCGGGGACGAGGCCAAGGGGGCCGCCGCCCGCGCCCGTACGGGTGAGGACGGGTCGTCGCGGGGGCGGACGAACGACGAGGCCGCCGCGGCGCGGACGGAGGGCAAGGTGCCCGCGCCCCGGCGTACGGGCGTGGACGGGAAGGGCGGGCGCGGCCGTCCGGGGCTGGAGGGCAAGACGCCCGCGCCCCGCAACCGCGCGGGCGACACTCCCATCCCCCGCAGCGCCTCCGGGGACGGCCCTCGTGGCCGGTCGGGAGACGCCGCCGCGCCCCGCGGCGGCACCGGTGACACGCCGGTGCCGCGGAGCCGGGCCCAGGAGGGCACGGGGACGCGCAGGGGCGGGGAGGTGCCCGCGCCGCGCGGCCGGGCCGGGGACACGCCCGTTCCCCGCAACAGGGCGGGTGACGCGGCCGTTCCTCGCAACAGGGCGGGTGACGCGGCGGTTCCCCGGGGGCGGGCCGGGGAGGCGGCCGTTCCTCGGGGGCGGGGTGCGGAGGGGCCTGCGGCGGCGGTGCGGAGCCGGGGCGGCGACGGGAAGAGCGCCGTGGTGCGGAGCCGGGCCGACGACGGGAAGGTGGCAGCGGTCCGGAGCCGGGCCGGCGACGGCGTGAAGGCGGCGCGCTCGCGCGGCAGGGCGCAGGCGGGCGGTGGGCGGCTCAGGTCCGAGACGGCGGCCACCACACTGCCGGCGGGCAACACCGCGCTGCTGCTGCTCGCGGTGCTGGCCGTGCCGTGCGTGGTGGCGTCGGTGATGTGGCCGATCGCCTGCGTCGGCATCACCGCCGTGTTCGTGGTGCTGATCAGGACGTGCTGGATGAGCCACTGGATGGTCAGGAAACGCGCCTCACGGCGGGTGCGGGTGACGCTGCGGGTGCTGCTGTTCCCGTTCGCGCTGACGGGGGCGGCGACGACGGCGGCGGTCTGGCCCGGGGTGCCCGCGGCCGTGGCGGCGGGCGGTGCGCTGTGGATCACCGGGGGCGGCGAGATCGACTCCACCTGGTGGCAGCAGCCCGCGCCGGTGACCGCGGCGGGTGTGGTGTTTGGGATGTTGTGCGGTGGCATCACCGGGCGGGAGATCGAGCGGATCGGCGCCCGGCTGCCTGAGCTGCGGAGGGAAGGGCTGCGCGCACTGGCCGTGCTGGGCGGTTTCGTCGCCCTGTGCGCGGCTGCCGTGCGCGCGATCGCCCTGCTGCTGTGAGACCGCCGCTGAAAGACCGCGCGGTGAGAACGCAGGTGTTCGTGCGTGACGGACGGTGAGCCAGGCGGCGGGTCAGCCCTGGCCGCCGTCGCGGCGCGCGAAGCGGTTGAAGATGCGCTCGCCGGCGTTGACGGCGCCCTCGGCCACGTCGCGCAGGACGCCGATGAACGGGTCCTGGGACTCCGACCAGGAGCGGCGGTAGGACTCGGCGGCGGCCTTCATCTCCTCGGTGACGCGCGCGTTGGGGTCGTCCTCGCGGCGCGGGTAGTCGCCGCCGATGATGCGGTCGTACTCGCCGCTGCGCTGCCACTTGTCGAGCTCGGCCACGCGCACCACGGCGAACGGGTGGGTGGTGCCGAGCAGGTTGAGCACCTTGAGGAAGCCGTCGCGCAGGTCGCCGGCGGTGTCGTACTCGGCGTACTGCTCCAGGAACGCCTCGATGTTCATCTCGTGCGTGTAGTCGCCGCCGGCGAGCTTCATCAGCGCGCGCTTGGCGGCCTCGGGGTTCTGGCTGGTGAGCAGGCCGCCGCGGTCGGAGGAGAGCTCGGACTTGCGGTACCACTCCTCCAGGCCGGCCACGATCGCGCGCAGGCCGATGTAGCCGAGCGGGATCCAGGCGACACGGGCGGCGAGGCGGGTGAGGATGTCGAGCATGGTGCGGTAGACCGCGTGGCCCGACAGGATGTGGGAGGTCTCGTGGCCGATGACGAAGCGCTGCTCCTCCTCGTTCATGAGGTTGAGCAGGCCGGTGGTCACGACGATGAACGGGTCGTCGAAGCCGATGGCCTTGGCCTGGACCTGCGGATCCTGCTGGACGTAGATCTCCGGGATGCGGTGCAGGTCGAGCGTGTAGGCGGCGTCGCGGCCCATGTCGTAGAGGGAGCGGAACTGGGTCTCGCTCACGCGCACGGCGGAGGCGAGATACATCAGGCGGAGACGCCGCTCGCTTACGAGGCCGGACATCTGCTTGAGCACCGTGTCGAACCCGCTCAACTTGCGCAGAGCGACCAGAGCCGACCGGTCTGCGGGGTGTTCGTAGGCACGGGAAGAGATGCCGGGCAGTTGGACGCGGCTGCGGTCCGGGGTGGTCGTCATGCCCGGCATGCTACGTCCGCAACCGGTGTGATGCGCGGTCATCATCGAGGGGGGTGCCCGCATGTTGGGGAGAGAGTCCGCGTAAGGTCCGTTTCATGATGAACGCGCCTGGTGTCCAGGGGAAGCGACGCGTGGGTGTTATGGGCGGTACGTTCGATCCCATTCACCACGGTCACCTGGTCGCGGCCAGCGAGGTCGCTCACCATTTCAATCTCGACGAGGTCGTGTTCGTGCCCACGGGCAGGCCGTACCAGAAGTCGGAGCGGGAAGTGTCCGCGCCCGAGGACCGCTATCTGATGACGGTCATCGCGACGGCGTCGAACCCGCGCTTCTCCGTCAGCCGGGTGGACGTGGACCGGCCGGGACCGACGTTCACCATCGACACCTTGCGGGACATCTCCCGGGTCTACGGGTCCGGGGTGGAGCTGTACTTCATCACCGGGGCCGACGCCCTCGGCGCCATCCTCGGCTGGCAGGACGCCGAGGAGCTGTTCGACCTGGCGCACTTCGTCGGCTGCACCCGGCCCGGGCACACGCTGCACGACCCCGGGCTGCCCGAGGGGCGCGTGACGCTGCTGGAGATCCCGGCCCTGGCGATCTCGTCGTCGGAGTGCCGGCAGCGGGTCGAGAAGGGCGAGCCCATCTGGTATCTCGTGCCGGACGGCATCGTGCAGTACATCAACAAACGCGGGCTCTATCACGCCCACGGCTGACGCGCGTGAGGCGGGGCGGCTGAAAAGGGTACCCTCAACATAAGGGCATGTTGCCGACACAGGAGGACCGACCCGCATCGTGACAGCATCCGACAGAGCCGTCCAGCTCGTGCAGATCGCCGCCGAGGCGGCCGCCGACAAGCTGGCCGACGACATCCTCGCCTACGACGTCAGCGAGCAGCTCGTCATCACCGACGCCTTCCTGCTCTGCTCCGCCACGAACGATCGCCAGGTCCGCGCCATCGTCGACGAGATCGAAGACAAGCTGCGCACCGAGGCCGACGCCAAGCCCGTCCGCCGCGAGGGCGAGCGCGAAGGCCGCTGGGTGCTCCTCGACTACATCGACATCGTCGTGCACGTCCAGCACGAGGAGGACCGCACCTTCTACGCCCTGGAGCGGCTGTGGAAGGACTGCCCGGCCATCGGCCTGCCGGAGAGCGTGATGCAGGCCAACATCCAGAGGGCGCGCACTTGAGCAAGCGCATCGTCTGCCTCAGGCACGGGCAGACCCTGTGGAACGTCGAGCACCGCTTCCAGGGCCACTCCGACATCCCGCTCGACGAGACCGGGATCGCCCAGGCGGCCCGGGCGGCCTCGCTGCTCGCCTCGCTCCGGCCCACCCTCATCGTCTCCTCCGACCTTCAGCGGGCCAACGAGACGGCCCTCGCCCTGGGCCGGATCGTCGGCCTGGAGGTCGGCGTCGACAAGGACTTCCGCGAGCGCGGCGGCGGTCAGTGGGAGGGCCTGACCCGCGAGGAGATCGCCGCCCGCTGGCCCCAGGAGTACGTCAACTGGGAGGCGCCCGACGGCGAGGCCGTGCCGGACGTCGCCGCCCGGGTGGGCGCCGCGATGCGCCGCTGGGCCGCCAAGCTCGACGACGACGGCCTGCTCGTCGTCGCCTCGCACGGCGCGGCGCTGCGGCTGGGCATCTGCGAGCTGCTGGGGCTGCCGCAGGAGCTGTGGTCGGCCATCGGCGGGCTCGGCAACTGCTCGTGGTCGGTGCTGGAGGAGGGCCGCCGGGGCTGGCGGCTGCTCGAGCACAACGCGGGCACGCTGCCCGAGCCGATCAGCAGCGACGACAGTCCCGACGCGGAGGGCCGGCGCTGACGCGGTCCGCCGGCGTGACGGCGCCGGCGGTCTTCGGCGTGCCCCCAGACGGCGCATCGGGCAGTGCGTGCCTCCGGACAGTGCGTGCCTCCTGACAGCGCGCGCCCCGGGCAGTGCGTGCCTCCTGACAGCGCGCGCCCCGGGCAGTGCGTGCCCCCGGGCAGCGCGGGCAGCGTGGGCAGCCGCGATTATGCGAATCTCGCGGATGGCTATATGCTCTCCGAGCGCCGCAAAGAGCACACTCCGCGCGGTGACCAGGGGCTATGGCGCAGTTGGTAGCGCGCCTCCATGGCATGGAGGAGGTCTGGGGTTCGAATCCCCATAGCTCCACCCCTCAGCACGTTTCCCAGCCCGTCATCGTGGTCATCACGGTGGCGGGCTTTTCCGTATCCCGGATGACCCGAAGCGGAGGCGGAGGGAGAGGCGGACATGGGGTCGCTGCACGAGATCGGGCCCGGCGTCCACGCGTGGGTGCAGCCGGACGGCACCTGGTGGCTCAACAACGCCGGGGCCGTGGCCGGCGACGACGGCCTCGTGGTCGTCGACACCTGCGCGACCGAGCGGCGCACCCGGCGCTTCCTCGGCGCGCTGGCCGAGGCGACCGGCGGCGCGCCGGTGCGGGTCGCGGTCAACACCCACCAGCACGGCGACCACGCGTACGGCAACAGCGTGCTGCCCGCCGAGACCGTGATCTTCGGGCATGAGGCGATGCGGGCGGCGCTGCTCGTCGATCCGATCATCGACGGCTGCCCGCCCGTGTGGGAGCCGGTGCCCGACTGGGGGAACGTGACGCGCCGGCCGCCCTCCGTGGTGTTCCGCGACGAGGTGGCCGTCTACACGGGCGCGCGGCGGGTGGAGTTCCGGCATCCCGGTTACGCCGCGCACACGCCCGGGGACGTGGTGGCGTGGCTGCCGGAGGAGCGGGTGCTGTTCAGCGGGGACCTGCTCTTCCACGGGCTGACGCCGCTGGTGTTCATGGGGTCGCTGGAGGGGGCGCTCCGGTCGCTCGACTGGCTGGCGGCGTTCGGCGCCGAGCGGGTCGTGCCGGGGCACGGGCCGCTGACCGACGCGGCCGGGCTGCCCGGGGTGCTGGCGGCGCACGAGCGCTACTACCGGTTCGTGCTGGACGTCGCGCGGGCGGGGCGGGCCCGGGGGCTCACGCCGCTGGCCGCCGCCCGGGAGGCCGACCTGGGCGAGTTCGCGGGGTGGGCGGACGCGGAGCGGCTGGTGCTCAACCTGCACCGGGCGTACGCGGACGCCGAGGGCGCGGAGATGGACCTGCTCGCCGCCCTCGGCGACGCCGTGGCCTACCACGGGGGGCCGCTGCCGACGTCGGTCTGACCCGGGATCATGGCCGCGGAGCCCGTACGCGCCGGTCCGGACTCCGTGCGCGGGGGGATTCGGCGGGGGCCGGAATGCGCAACATTCCATACTTACCGGACACGAAGGAAAGTTTCAATAGGGTCATAAAGCAGGAAAATTTCTGCCCGAAAATCATTGACCACGGGGGTTAACACTCGGAAAGCTGGCCGCGAAGCCCAGGTGAAAGGACCGGCCGATGGTCACTGTCCGAGCGTTCGCCGCGGGGGACGAGGGCTCCCTCGTCGACGCCTGGAACCGGAGCATGCCAGGCGACCCCACGACCGCCGGGTGGCTGCGCGACTGCGTGCTGCTCGACCCGAACTTCGACCCCGGCGGCCTGCGGGTGGCCGTGGCGGACGGCCGCGTCGTCGGCTGCGCGTACGGGGTGCGCAGGCGGACGCCGCTCGCGCCGGGCACGGACCTGGAGCCCGGCATGGGATGGATCCCGTTCTTCTTCGTCGCGCCCGAGCACCGGGGCCGGGGGCTGGGCCGGAGGCTGATGGAGGAGGCGCTGGGCTTCCTCGACGGCAGGACGGTGGACTTCGCCTCCTACACGCCCGGCTACGTGCTTCCGGGCGCCGACCCGGAGCTCTACCCCGACGGGTTCCGGCTGCTGGGCGCGCTGGGGTTCGAGACGCTGTACTCGCCGGTCGCGATGGACCGGACGCTCGTCGGCTACGTGGCGCCGGACGAGGCGGGCGAGCTGCGGGCCGCCCGTGAGGCCGAGGGGTACGCGTTCCGGTCCCCGGTGGACGGGGAGCTGCCGGAGCTGATCAGGTTCGCGGCCGAGGAGTTCAACCCGGACTGGGGCGAGGCGATCAGGCGCCACGCGAACCCCGACCGCATGGTCATCGCGAGAAAGGGCGGCGTCGTCGGGTTCGCGCTGTACGGGGCCTACCGGGGCATCCCCGAGAGGTTCGGCCCGTTCGGGGTCGACCCGGCGCAGCGCGGCACCGGCCTTGGCAAGATCCTCCTCCATCTCACCATGACCAGGATGCGCGCCGAAGGGCTGCACTCGTCGTGGTTCCTGTGGACCGGCGAGACCAGCCCGGCCGGTCACCTCTACACCAAGGCGGGCTACGAGATCACCAGGCGGTTCCACGTGATGAGGCGGCCGGCATGACCCACGTCCTGGCCATCGGCGCCCACGCGGGTGACCTCGACCTGACGGCGGGCGCGGTGCTCGCCCAGCACGTCCTGCGCGGCGACCGCGCCACGCTGCTGCACCTGACGCTCGGCGAGCGCGGCCACCCGCGCATGAGCGTCGCCGACTACGCCGAGCAGAAGCGCGAGGAGGCCGAGACGTTCGCCGGGCGGATCGGCGCGGGCGTGCGCTTCCTCGACTACGAGGACGGCCTGCTGCCCGAGGACGACGACGTCAAGATGCGCGTCGGCGACCTGATCAGGGAGCTGCGCCCGGACGTGATCCTCACCCACTGGGGCGAGTCCATCCACAAGGACCACGCCCGCACCCACCGCATCGTCCAGGACGCCCGCTTCTACGGCGGCCTGAAGACCCTGGCGCGCGACCTGCCCGCCTACTGGGCCGGCGAGCTCTACTACGCCGACAACTGGGAGGACGCCGACGGCTTCACCCCGGACGTGTTCGTCGAGCTGAGCGACGAGGCGTACGAGATCTGGTCGCAGGCCATCACCGGCTACGCCTACGCCAGGGGCGAGACGTACGGATTCCCGTACGTGGACTACTACCGGGCGCTGACGGTCGTGCGGGGCGCCCCGGCGGGGTTCCGGCGGGCGCAGGCGTTCGCCGCGCCGAAGGGGTCGCGGAACCTGCGGACGAGCTACTTCGGAAAGGCGTCGCAATGAAACGCAGCCTGGCGGCCGTGGCGGCCCTGGTCCTGGCGGTGGCGGGATGCTCCGGCGGCGGTGGCGCCGGGGCCGGGCGGACGGCGAGCGCGCCCCCGCTGATCATCCACGCCATCGACTCGGGGACGTTCCAGGAGAACTTCAACCCGTTCCACCTCGAAGGCGTCAACTTCGGCACCAGCGGGATGATCTACGAGACGCTGGAGTTCTTCAACCGGCTCAAACCCGGCGAGGTCACCCCCTGGCTGGCGCTCAAGCACGAGTGGTCCGAGGACGGCAAGTCGCTCACGTTCACTCTGCGGCAGGGCGTCAAGTGGAGCGACGGCAAGCCGTTCACCGCCGAGGACGTCGCCTACACGTTCGAGATCATCAGGAAGCACCCCGAGCTGAACAAGAGCGCGCTGGAGCTGGAGGGCGCCGAGGTGCTGGCGCCGGACAAGGTCCGCGTCGACTTCGCCGGCACCTCCTACGCCAAGCTGTTCAACATCGCCGGGAACACGCCCATCGTGCCCAAGCACGTGTTCGAGAAGCAGAACCCGGTCACGTTCACCAACCCCAAGCCCGTCGGGACCGGCCCGTACACGCTGTCGTCGTTCAACGCCCAGCTGTACGAGATGGCGAAGAACCCGGGCTACTGGCAGCCCGGCAAGCCCGAGGTGCCGGTGCTGAAGTTCCCCGCCTACACGGCCAACGGCGTGCAGACGGCGCTGCGGCAGGGCGAGGTCGACTGGGCGGGCGCGTTCGTGCCCGACATCGAGAAGATCTACGTGCAGGGCAAGCCGGAGACGAACAAGTACTTCTTCCCCGCCGAGGGCGTCGTCGCGCTGCTGCCCAACCTGACCCACCCGGTGCTGTCCAAGCCCGAGGTGCGCAAGGCCATCAGCCTGGCCATCGACCGGGAGAAGATCGTCCGGGTGGCCGAGCGCGGCTACACCAAGGTCGCGCACCCGACCGGCATCCCGATGCCCGGCGGCGAGGCGTACCTGCCGCCCGAGCACAAGGACGCCGCGTTCACCGTCGACCTGGCCGAGGCCAAGGAGCTGCTGAAGGGCTTCGACCCGGGCGAGCTGAAGTTCGAGCTGCTGGTGCCGTCACCGTTCACCGACTGGGTCAACGCCGCCCAGCTCATCCGCGAGGACCTGGCCAAGGTCGGCATCACCGTCGAGACCCGGGGCGTGGCCTTCCAGGACTGGGTGTCGAAGGTCGGCAAGGGCACCTTCGACCTGTCGATCCGCGCCACCCCGGCCGGGGCCGAGCCGTACTTCCAGATGCGCTCGATGCTCTACGGCAAGCTGGCCACGCCCGTCGGCAAGTCGGCCACCGGCAACTACCAGCGGTGGAAGGACGCCGAGACCGACCGGCTGATCGACGCCTACGCCGCCACCGAGGACGAGGCCGAGCACCACAAGGCCACCCAGGCGCTCGGCCGGATCATGGTGGAGAAGCTGCCGACGCTGCCGCTGTTCTACAGCCCGAGCTGGGCCCAGTACCGCACCGACAAGTACGTCGGCTGGCCGACCGAGCAGGACCCGTACGCGATGCCGTCGCCCTACACCTCACCCGACGCGGCCGTGGTGCTGCTGCGGCTGAAGCCGGCGGGCACGTGAGGTTTCTCGCCAGGCGGCTCGGGTTCTACCTGCTCACGGCCTGGGCCGCCGTCACGCTCAACTTCCTCATCCCGCGCCTCATGCCGGGCGACCCGGTCGACCTGCTCGTGGCGCGGCTGAAGGGGAACGTGGACCCGGCCGCGATCGACGCGATGAAGCGCGCGTTCGGCATCAGCGACGCCAACCTGTGGCAGCAGTACGTGGACTACCTGGGCAACCTGTCGCGGGGCGAGCTCGGCCGGTCGATCACGTTCTTCCCCACCGAGGTGTCCACGGTGATCGCCGACAGCCTGCCGTGGACGATCGGGGTGGTCGGCGTCGCCACGCTGATCAGCTACGTGGTCGGCACCGCGCTCGGCGTGCTCATGGCGTGGCGGCGCGGCACCTGGCTCGACGGGGTGCTGCCTGCGGCCACGTTCATGCACGCGGTGCCGTACTTCTGGGTCGCGCTGGCGCTGGTGTTCGTCTTCGGGGTGACGCTGGAGTGGTTCCCCGTCAGCCGGGCGTACGCGCTGGACGTGGTGCCGGGGCTGACCGGGGAGTTCGCCGGCAGCGTCGTCTACCACGCGGCGCTGCCCGCGATCACGATCGTGCTCGCCTCGATGGCCGACCGCATCCTCGGCATGCGCAACGTCATGGTGACCACGCTGGGCGAGGACTACGTGGTGATGGCCGAGGCCAAGGGGCTGACGTCGCGCCGGGTCATGTGGGCGTACGCGGCTCGCAACGCGATCCTGCCCAACATCACCAGCTTCGCGCTGTCGCTCGGCTTCGTGGTGGGCGGCTCGGTGCTGACCGAGATCGTCTTCTCCTATCCGGGCATCGGGTCGATGCTGCTCAAGGGCGTGGAGAACGAGGACTTCCCGCTCATGCAGGGCATCTTCCTGGTGATCTCGCTGGCCGTGCTGGTCGCCAACTTCCTGGCCGATCTGGCGTACGTGATCCTCGACCCCAGGACCAGGCAATGAAGATCAAGATCGGGGCGGGCATCCTCGCCTTCTTCGCGCTGGCCGCGATCCTCGGGCCGCTGCTCATCGACGCCGACCCGGCCGCCACCAGCGACGCCGGCCTCCAGGGGCCGTCGGCGGCGCACTGGCTCGGCACCACCCAGACCGGGCAGGACGTGCTCGTCCAGCTCGTCTACGGGGCCCGCGTGTCGCTCGGCGTCGGCGTGCTCTCGGCGGTGATCGCCACCGTGCTCGCCGTCGCCGTCGGGCTCGTCGGCGGCTACTTCGGCGGCGCGGTCGACGAGGTGCTGTCCGTGCTCACCAACATCTTCCTGGTGCTGCCCGCGCTGCCGCTGATCATCGTGCTGGCGGGCTACCTGCCGCAGCGCGGCGTCGCCTCCGTCGCCGTGGTGATCGCCGTCACCGGCTGGGCGTGGGGGGCGCGCGTGCTGCGCGCCCAGACCCTGTCGGTACGCCGCCGCGACTTCGTGGAGGCGGCCAGGGCCGGCGGCGAGGGGGCGTTCCGGGTGGTGTTCTTCGAGATCCTGCCCGTGCTGCTCCCGGTGATCGCCACCAGCTTCCTGGCCACGGTCGTCGCGGCGATCCTGGCCGAGGCCGGGCTGTCGTTCCTCGGCCTGGCCGACCTGTCCACGGTGAGCTGGGGCAGCATGCTCTACTTCGCGCAGAACGGCCAGGCGCTGCTCATCGGCGCGTGGTGGTGGTTCATCCCGCCGGGGCTGTGCATCGCGCTCATCGGCACCGGGCTGGCGCTGGTCAACTTCGGCATCGACGAGATCGCCAACCCGCGCCTGCGCACCATAAAGCCCGCGCGCCGCAGGCCCGGGCGTGAAGGGAAGGTGAAGGCGTGAACGTCCTGGAAGTACGCGGCCTCGGCGTCGACTACCAGTCGGCCACGGGCGCCGTGCACGCGGTCGCCGACGTGACGCTCGACCTGCGGCGCGGCGAGATCCTCGGGCTCGCGGGGGAGAGCGGCAGCGGCAAGTCCACGCTGGCCAACGCCGTCGCCCGGCTGCTGCGCCCGCCCGCCGCGATCACCTCCGGCTCGGTGCTCTACCGGCGGCGCGACGGCACCGAGGCCGACGTGCTCGCGCTCGGGCCGAAACAGTTGCGCGCCTTCCGCTGGAAGGAGCTCGCCGTCGTCTTCCAGAGCGCCATGAACTCCCTCAACCCGGTCGCCACGATCGGCTCCCAGATCGACGACGTGCTGCGCATCCACGCGCCGGACCTGTCGCGCAAGGCCCGCGCCGCCCGGGCCGCCGAGCTGCTCCAGCGCGTCGGCATCAACGCCGACCGGCTGCGCGGCTACCCGCACGAGCTGTCCGGCGGCATGCGCCAGCGGGCCGCGATCGCCATCGCGCTCGCGCTCAACCCCGAGATCATCATCATGGACGAGCCGACGACCGCGCTCGACGTGGTCGTCCAGCGCGACATCCTGCACGAGATCGGCGCGCTGCGCGAGGAGTACGGGTTCGCCGTCGTGTTCATCACCCACGACCTGTCGCTGCTGATGGAGATCTCCGACCGCATCGCCGTCATGTACGCCGGCCGCGTCGTCGAGGTCGGCACCGCCAGGGCGCTGCGCACCGAGCCCCGCCATCCGTACACCGACGGGCTGCTGCGGTCCTTCCCCCGGCTGCGCGGGCCGCGCGAGGAGTTGCTCGGCATTCCCGGTACCCCGCCCGACCTTCGCTCGCCGCCGCCCGGGTGCGCCTTCCACCCGCGCTGCCGCCACGCCTTCGACGGCTGCGCCGACGAGCGCCCGGCGCTGCTGCCGGTGCCGGGCGGCGAGGTGGCCTGCCGCCTCAACGAGGGCGCCGGAGCTGACACTGCCGCACGGGAGGCGTCGTGATCGTCCTGGAAGGGCGCAACCTCACCAAGCACTTCACCGCCGCGCGCGGCCGGTGGGGGCGGCGGCCGCCGGTGCGGGCCGTGGAGGACGTGTCACTGGCGCTGCGGGCCGGGCGGGTGAGCGCGCTGGTCGGCGAGAGCGGCTGCGGCAAGAGCACGGTCGCCCGGCTGCTCGCCCAGGTCTACCCGGCCACCTCCGGCGACGTGCTGCTGCGCGGCGAGGTCGTGCGGGCGCACCGGGGAGCGGCGTTCCGCTCCTACCGGCGGCAGGTGCAGCTCATCTTCCAGGACCCGTTCGCCTCGCTGAACCCCTTCCACCGGGTCCGCTACCACCTGGCCAGGCCGCTGCGCGTGCACGGCCACGCCAAGTCCGACGCGCACGAGCGGGAACTGGTCGCCGAGCTGCTCGAACGCGTCAGCCTGACGCCCGTCGACCAGTTCATGGACAAGCTGCCGCACGAGCTGTCCGGCGGGCAGCGGCAGCGCGTCGCGATCGCCCGCGCGCTGGCGGTGCGGCCCGTGGCGCTGATCGCGGACGAGCCCGTGTCCATGCTCGACGTGTCGATCCGGCTCGGCGTGCTGCGGCTGCTGGAGAAGCTGGCCGACGAGAGCGGGCTGGCACTGCTCTACATCACGCACGACATCGCCAGCGCGCGTTACTTCGCCGAGGACATCACGGTCATGTACGCGGGCCGGCTGGTGGAGAGCGGGCCCGCCGAGGCGCTCACCCAGGCGGCGCGGCACCCGTACACGCGGCTGCTGCTGGAGTCGGCGCCGGACCCGGACCGGGTGACGCCGCGCGAGCGGCAGCGGCACGGCGAGCCGCCCAGCCTCGCCGACCCGCCCGGCGGGTGCCGCTTCCACCCTCGCTGCCCGGTGGCGCTGCCAGTCTGCTCGACCACGGTGCCGGGGCGCACCGAGCTGGGCGACGGCCGCTGGACGCACTGCTGGGAGGCCGCCGGGGACTGATCAGAACGAGCCGCCGCCCCCGCCGCCGCCCTCACCGGGGCTGTGGCTCGGCGTCCCGCCGGGCTGGCCCGCGTGATAGCCGTGGTCGCTGTAGGAACGGCCGGCACGGCCGCGCGCGGGACCGGACCGGCGGCTGAGCGGGCGGCGGGCGCGGCGTTCGACGATCACCAGGACGCCGGTCACCAGCACCGCCATCCCGGCGAACACCCACCAGGTGCCGTCGTAGGTCTCCGTGCCGACCGGGCCGCAGGCGGCGCCGCCCGCCGAGGTCACCGGCTGACGCCCGGCGCGCAGCTCCGCCAGCGTGGCCGAGCCGTCGCCCTCGCCGCGCAGCACCTTGCCGCCGGTGCTCGGCAGGTCGAGCCGGGCGGGCGGGAAGGCCAGGTCGAGCGCGAGCGCCTGGGCGCCGGGCACGGCCCGCGCGCTCGCCCTGGTCACCTGCCCGGCGGGCCCGGCGGCCAGCCTGCTCGCGGGCTGCCCGAACGCCTGGTGCCCGCCGCTCCCGGGCGGTCCGGGCAGGCGGACCGTGACCTCCAGCAGGTCCACGCCGCCCCGCCAGTGGGCGCCGCGCACCGGCAGGTGCAGGAAGGCGTGCCCGCCGAACACGGTGACCGCGTTCTTCAGCGTGTAGCCGAGCCGGAACGTCCGGGTGCTGCCGGGCGTGGCGGCCAGGTGCCACACCACGCGGTGCGGCCCGTCGGTCCCGCACGCCCGCTCGCTGTAGGTCCCGGCGCGTCCCGAGGAGTCCGGCTCCGCCGGGGCCACCTGCTCGTAGGCCGCGGACTCGCGTACCGACACGTCCTCCACCACGACGCCGGGAGCGCGCGGGATGTCCACGTACGCGCCCTTGCCCGGGCTCCGGTACGTCAGCGTGTGCTCCTCGACCACGGCCACCGTGCCGTCGGCGCGGACCGTGGCCGTGATCTCCGCTCTGGGCTGCGTGACGTGCGGCCCGGCGACCGGCTGCGGCAGCAGCCCGGCGGCCAGCACCATCAGCAGCATGCGCAATGTCGCCCCCGAAGCGCTGGTTGATCCTTTTGCGGCATTCTGTCCGGAGGCGCTTGCAGCTCGCTTAACCGGCGCGGTAGAGGCCGACCATCCGCTCGGCGACGGCGAGCAGCCGTTCGCGCAGCTCGGGCGGGCTGATCACCTCGGCGTCCGCGCCCAGCCTGAGGAACTCGCCCGTCGCGTGCTCGACCGACTCGATCGGCACCCTCACCCGGGTCCAGCCGTCCGCCTCCGGCTCGGCGCTCTCCCGCGCCGCCGCCGCCACGCCGGGCGTCATCAGGCCCGGCAGCCGTTCGAGCCCGCCCGGCGACAGCCGCAGCACCGCCTCGCCGCGCCGTAGCCGAGCCTCGAACTCCACCAGGTACGCCTGCCAGTGCGCCGCCAGGTCGAACCCCGCCGGCCTGGCGAACCGGCCCGGCAGCGGATGCAGGTCGAGGATCTGCGACACCCGGTAGGTGCGCACCTGCTCGTCGCAGCGGGCCACCAGATACCAGCTCCCGGCCTTGACGACCAGGCCGTACGGCTCCAGCCGCCGCTCCACCTCCTGCGGGGCGCGCCAGCGGCGGTAGCGGACCCGGACCGGGCGCTCGTTCCACACCGCCTCCGCCACGGCGGGCAGGTGGGTCACCGGCTCCCGGTCGCGGTACCAGCCCGGGGCGTCGAGGTGGAAGCGCTCCCTGATGCGCCCGGCCCGGTCACGCAGCTCCACGGGCAGCGCCGCCATCAGCTTGAGCTGCGCCGCCGTCACCACCGCGCCCAGCCCCAGCTCGGCGGCCGGACCGGGCAGCCCGGCCAGCGGCAGCGACTCGGCCTCCTCCGTCGTCAGCCCGGTCAGCTTGGTCCGGTAGCCGTCGAGCAGCCGGTAGCCGCCCCTCGGCCCGGCGTCGCCGTAGAGCGGGATGCCGGCCGCGTGCAGCGACTCCACGTCGCGGTAGATCGTGCGCACCGACACCTCCAGCCGGTCGGCCAGCTCCCCGGCGGTCATCCGGCCGCGCGTCTGCAGGAGCAGGAGGATCGACATCAGGCGGGAAGCACGCACATCGCTGACACTACCTGTCAGTGACCCGGCCGTACGGTGCCGGGCATGAACGATTTCGACTTCCTCGAAGGCACCTGGAACGTCCACAACAGGCGCCTGGTCAAGCCGCTCACCGGCAGCGACACCTGGGACGAGTTCCCCGGCCGGATCACCGCCACCCGGCACTTCGGCGGCGCCGCCAGCTTCGACGAGATCACCTTCCCCACCAAGGGCTTCAACGGGCTGACCCTGCGGCTGTACAACCCCGAGACGCGGCAGTGGTCGATCTACTGGGCCAACAGCTCCCGGGGCGTGCTCGACCTGCCGCCCATGGTCGGCGGCTTCGACGGCGACCAGGGCCTGTTCTACGCCGACGACCAGCACGAGGGGACGCCGGTGCGGTGCCGGTTCCTCTGGACGCTCCAGGGGCCGGACGCCTGCCGGTGGGAGCAGGCGTTCTCCGTCGACGGGGAGCGGACCTGGGAGACGAACTGGACGATGGACAGCGTCCGGGCGTGACCCGGGGCTACGCGCCGCCGTTCACCCAGAACAGGAAGCCGGCGGTGAGCGCCGCCGCCAGCAGGGCGACCCCGCACACCAGGATCATCCACCACCACCCGGACTTGGCCGCCTTGGCCTCGTACACGGGCACGTCGGGGAGCATGTCCGGGGTGTAGGGCAGGCGGCGGGTGAACGAGCCCGGCGGGTCGTCCTGCCGGTGCGGGGGCACGGGCCCGCCCCCGTACGGCTGCGGACCGGGGTGCGGACCGGGGTTCGGCCTCGGTGGGGGCCCGGCCAGGGGTGCGGGGTACGGGCCGGAGGGGGGCGCGGGGTGCGGCCCGGTCGGCTGCTGGGGCCAGCGGCGCCGGATCGTCACGTCGGGGTCGGGCTGGCCGGGCTGCTCTGGATTCATGGTTCCCTCGACGCGCGCGCGGAGCCGGATTTTCCCACCATTGTCACATCTCCTGTGGCTGCCCGAGGACGGCTCAGGCGGGCCCGTCGGCAGGCGGCTGCCACCCCGGCTGCGGCCCCTGCGGCCCCTGCGGCCCGCTCGGCGGCTGCTGCTGCCAACCGGGCTGCGGCCCCTGCGGCTGGCCGTACGGGCCCTGCGGTCCTTGCTGCTGCCAGCCCTGCTGCGGGCCCTGCTGCTGCCAGGGCTGGGGCTGCTGCGGGGCCTGGGGGCCGGGCTGCTGGGGCGGGGTGCGGCGGGCGATCACGCCGGCGATCAGCAACGAGACGCCCGTCACCATGAGCACGAAGGAGACCAGGTTCACCAGCAGGAAGACGACGTCGATGCCGCCCGGGCCGAACGACTCCAACAGGACGCCGATCATCAGCAACTGCGCGAGCCGCACCAGCGAGTCGAGGAACAGCGCGAGGCAGCCGAACATGCCGAGGGTCGCCCCGCGGCCGTGGTTGCGCCGGTTCATGCCCAGCAGCACGGTGCCCGCCAGCAGCAGCACGCTGATCAGGGCGGTGGTGCCGATCCCGACGTAGTTTCCGATGTTGAACATGCGGTTCAGGTCTCCAGCCCGTTGAGGGGATGTCCGCGTAGAGACGTTACGGGGTGGGACGCGCGAGATCCACCGCCTCACTCAGGGACTCCAGGTCGAAGTCACCCTGATGGCGCAGGCCGTTGACGAACAGGGTGGGCGTGCCGCGGACGCCGCTGGCGTGGCCGGACGCCTCGTCGCGGGCGACGCGGGCGGTCTGGGCGGGCACGTCGGGCCACGGTTCGACGCCGAGCCCGGCGGCGTAGCGGGCGAGGTCCTGGTCGGTGAGGTGGCGCTGGTTGCGGAACAGCAGGTCGTGCATCTCCCAGAACCGGCCGCCGAGGGCCGCGCCCTCCGAGGCCAGCGCGGCGGCCACGGCGCGCGGGTGCACGGTGCGCAGCGGGTAGTGCCGGAAGACGATCCGCAGGTCGGGATGGCGGCGGCGCAGTTCCTGGAGCACCGGGTGGAGGCGGCCGCAGTAGGGGCATTCGAAGTCGCCGTATTCGACGATCGTCACCGGCGCGTCCGGGGGGCCGAGCACGTGATCGTCCGGCCCGACGGGCTCGCCGAGCAGCACCGGCAGCTCTTCCTCCGGCTCCGTCTGCGGCGGGGCGCACACGCCGCCCCGGTCCCAGGCCAGCTTGAAGATCACCCAGCCGAGCAGCGCCGACAGCAGCGATCCGGCCAGGATGCCGATCTTCGCCTCGCTGTGCACGAGCGGGTCCTCGAAGGCCAGGTCGACGATGAACAGGGCGACGGTGAACCCGATGCCCGACACCGCCGCCCCGCCGAGGATCTGGCCCCACACCAGGTTGCCCGGCAGCACGCCCCAGTTGAGCCGCAGCGGCAGCCAGGTGCCGAGGGTGATGCCGGTGATCTTGCCGAGGAGCAGGCCGAGCGCGACGCCGAGCGCGATGGGCGAGGTCGCGGCGGCCCGCAGCGTGTCGCCGTCGAGCCGGACCCCGGCGTTGGCCAGGGCGAAGATCGGCACGATGACGTAGCTGCTCCACGGGTGCAGGCGGAGCTGGAGGCGTTCGTTGACCGAGACCGCCCGGCGCACCAGCCGGGTGGCCCGCTCGGCCGCGCGCGGGCTGGGGGAGGTGGTGAACTCCTGCACGGCCTCCCCGGCGCGCAGCAGCTTGTGGTCGCTGGGCGCGTACACGAACACGAGGACGCCGAGCGCGATGCCGACCAGGGTGGGATGCACGCCGCTCTCCAGCGTGGCCACCCACAGCGCGAAGCCGAGCAGGATGTAGGCGGGCGCCCGCCAGATGCGCAGCCAGCGCAGGGTCACGATCGCGGCCAGCAGCAGGATCGCGGTGACCAGCGCGGGGACCACCAGCGTCGCGGTGTAGAAGATCGCGATGATCATGATGGCCAGGATGTCGTCCACGATGGCCAGCGTGAGCAGGAAGGCCCGCAACGGGTACGGGCACCGGGCCCCCACGACGGCGAGCAGCCCGAGCACGAACGCGGTGTCGGTGGCGATCGGCACGCCCCACCCGGCGGCGCCGGGCCCGCCCGCGTTGAAGACGAGGTAGACGGCCGCGGGCACGATCATGCCGCCGAACGCGGCGATCGCGGGCACGGCGATCAGCCGCCGGTCGGCGAGCTGGCCCAGCCGCGCCTCGTACGAGATCTCCAGGCCGATGACGAAGAAGAAGATCGTCATGAGCCCGTCGTTCACCCAGTGGCGCAGGTCGAGGGAGAACGTGGCGTCGCCGAAGGACAGGCCCATCGGGGTGTGCCAGAACGCCTCGTAGGTGTCGCCCCAGGGCGAGTTCGCCCACAGCAGGGCCAGCACCGTGGCCGCGAGCAGCACGCTGGTGCTGCCCGCCTCGGTCTTCAGAAACGCCCGCAGCATGCCCCGACCCCCTGAGGCCATGATCCCCGGCGGGCCTTCCGGGTTGGGTGAGGCGATGCGAGCCGAAAAGGTAAAGACCTGGAGAGCAGCAAACCAGTGAAATGACCCCCATTTATGGGTCTTTTCAGGAGGCGGCGGGCTCGTTACGTTCCAACAGCGTGCAAGAAATCGGGGGACACCGAAACACTCACCCTCTTCGCGGAGGAGCCATATGCGCTTCCACCTCCCCAAGGGAGTGGCCCGAGCCGGCACCCTGGCCGTGGCCCTCACCCTTCCGCTCGCGCTGGTCACCCCGGCCCAGGCGGACCCGAGCCCCTCGTCGCTCGCCAGGTCCGTCAAGGCGCAACTCGTCACCCGGCACCTGGAGGCGTTCCAGCGGATCGCCGACGCCAACGGCGGCACCCGGGCCTCCGGCACCCCCGGCTACGACGCCTCCCGCGACTACGTGGCCGGGCAGCTGCGCCGTGCCGGTTACCGGGTGACGCTGCAGCCGTTCGAGTTCCCGTTCTTCCAGGAGAACGCCACGGCGGCCATGCAGCGCGTCTCGCCGAACCCGCGCACGTTCACCCCGACGCCGCCGGACGGCAGCTCGGTCGGCGAGTTCGCGACCATGACCTACTCGGGCTCCGGCGACGTCACCGCCACCCTCCAGAACGTCGACCTGCAGCTCCCGCCGCCGCCCACCCCCGGCTCCACCTCCGGCTGCGAGGCCGCCGACTTCGCCGGGTTCACGCCGGGCAACATCGCGCTCGTCCAGCGCGGCTCCTGCGACTTCCGGGTCAAGGCGGAGAACGCCCAGGCGGCAGGCGCCGTCGCCGTGATCATCTTCAACGAGGGCCAGCCCGGCCGCACCGACACCCTCCAGGGCACGCTGGGCGTGCCCGTGACGATCCCGGTCGTCGGTACGAGCTTCGCCGTCGGCCAGGAGCTGGCCGCCACCGCGGGCACCGTGATGCGCGTGGCGACCGACACCGAGAGCGAGATCCGCGTCACCCACAACGTGATCGCCGAGTCGCGCGGCGGCAACCCGGACAACGTCGTCATGCTCGGCGCCCACCTCGACAGCGTGGTGCCCGGCCCCGGCATCAACGACAACGGCACCGGCAGCGCGGGCATCCTGGAGACCGCCCTGCTCATGTCGCGGCTGCCGACGGTCAACAAGATGCGTTTCGCCTGGTGGGGCGCCGAGGAGCTGAACCTGCTCGGCTCGGAGCACTACGTGGCGAACCTGACGCCCGACGAGCTGGCCAGGATCAAGCTGTACCTGAACTTCGACATGATCGGCTCGCCGAACTTCGCGTACAAGATCTACGACGGTGACGACTCCGACGCGACGGGCGCGCCGGCCGGGCCGCCCGGATCCGCCGAGATCGAGCAGACGTTCGCGCGCTACTTCGACACGCTGCGCCTGGGCCACGTCGGCACCGACTTCGACGGCCGCTCCGACTACGGGCCGTTCATCGCGGCGGGCATCCCGGCGGGCGGCCTGTTCACCGGCGCCGAGGGCGTCAAGACGCCGGAGGAGCAGGCGCTGTTCGGCGGCACCGCCGGCGAGCCGTACGACCCGTGCTATCACAAGGCGTGCGACACGATCGCCAACGTCAGCACCAAGGCGCTGCTGGTGAACACCGGCGCGATCGTGCACTCGGCCGTCACCTACGCCTACGACCGGAGCCTGCCGGGAGCGGGCGGCGCGCGCACGACAGCGGCCAAGGCGGGTGCCGCCGCCGTGACCGCGCAGGTGCAGGCCACCCGCTGACCGGGTGAGGGGAGCGGCGCGGGCCGCTCCCCTCCAGGTCACAGCCCGCGCAGGTAGGCCAGCGACGGCATGAAGAAGTACTCGCCGCCCTTCATCGTGACCGTCTGGGGCACCTGCCGGTGCGGCGGCGACTGCTCCGGCTCGCCCCACACCTTCGGGAAGGTGACCTTGACGTCACGCGCCCCCTGGCCGATCACCGGGTCGTGGCCGGTGGCCGGGCGCTCGAAGTCCGGGTTGTCGGCCCAGCTCTGCTGGGTGAACTCGAACTGGTCGAGCAGGCTGCTGTTGAAGGCCATGAACAGCAGGCCCACCTCGCCGCTCGGGCGCGTGTGCGGGGGCGCGTCGTCCCACGGGTCGTCGGCGCGCTCCCCGTAGGTCTGGCCCCGCCTGGCCATGAGCACCTCACGGCCGAACGAGCGCGGGTTCGTCTTCCTGATGTGCCCGCTGAACGGGCACTTCGTGCCGTCCGGGTCGGTGTCGAAGGTGAAGTCGTTGACCACCGGGCCGCCGCCCGCCTTCGGCTTGAGCGTGAGCGGGGTGCCGTCCTTGAACCGGCCGACGAGCATCGCGCCCGCCCGGTCGCGGTCGGCGCCCGTCAGGCCCAGGCTGTCGGCCAGCTCCTGCTCGATCTCCTTGAACGCGCGGACGTTCTGCTCCAGCTTGCGGAAGACGAAGTAGCTGCCGAAGTGGCGCTCCGGGTCCGGCGCCAGCGGGTCCGGCACCAGGACGCCGCTCAGCGGGAACGCCGGGTTCCAGTGCTTCCCGGGCTCCTTGTCCACCTCGTCCTTGAGGAACAGCGGCTGGCTGCGGCCGTCGACGTAGCCGAAGTGCTCGATGCCGTCGCCCGCCGGGTTGCGCATGCCCTGGCCGCTCTCCTCGCCCAGCAGCCGGGCGCTCTCGGGCAGGTCGCGCAGGAACCGCTCGCGCAGCGCCGCCACCGGCTCCGGCTCGGCGTCGCCGATGAGGATGACGGCGTGGATCTCCCGCTGGTAGCAGTTCTCCCACTCCTCCACCGGCGGGTCGTTCACCTCGGCGACGCGCCGCTTCATCCCGTCGCGGAACACCACGTCGCCGAACCTGCGCATGTCCTCGACCGAGTGGCCGAGGTCGCGGTAGCCGGCCTTGCTCAGGCCGACGCCCACGTACGGGGTGCCGTGCCGCCCGTCGCGGGCGTGGTCGCGCACCTCCTTCAGGTGCTCGCGGGCCGACTTCATGCTGGTCACCGCGATCTTCCTCAGGTAACGCCTGCCCTCCGCGACGTCGTTGAAGCGGACGAACAGCACCGTCAGGTGCTCGCGGACGTGCGCGCGCAGGATGTTCGGCTGGAGATTGTCCAGCATCGCCCTGGTGTCGGCGTCGAGCGTGGCCGAATCCCAGGCCAAGGGCTGTTCGTTGGTCAGGTCGACTGGCATGGCCGAGTCCTCTCCCCGTTGGCGAATCGTGTTCGTGCCCGGGCCCCTGCCTCTAAGGACTCCCGGGAGAGGCAGAAGGTTTCCGCGAAGGGGACTTTCTGATTTCCCGATCCCCGGGCTACCCCGGCGGTCGTATCCGGCGGCCACCCTCAGGGAGGATTCGCCGCCCCCGCGCGGGTGGCAGCGTGGGGGCATGGACGTGTTGCGGACGGCGCTGGGCGCCGCATGCCTGGTGTACGGGGTGGTCTTCGCCGTGGCGGCGCTGCTGCACGCCGGGATCGCGGTGGTGCCGCTGAGCCAGCCGGTGATCGTCCCGGCCGCGATCGTGGAGACGGCCTGCGCGTGCGCGCTCGCCGTGGCAGGCTACGGCGCGCTGGCCCGGCGGCCGTGGGCGTGGGACGGGATCGTCTACGCGCACGCCGCCGCGCTGTCGGGGGTGCTGCTGGGCATCCTGGCCGTCGCGTTCGGCGCGACCGACCCCGACCCGCTGCTCGACTGGTATCACCGCTCGGTCGCCGTGCTGCTCGGGATCGGGCTGGGCGGCGCCTTCTACGTCTCCAGAGTGCGCAGGTAGGCGGCGGCCTCGGCGACCTGCTCCTCGGTGAAGACCCGGATGCCGTGCTCCTCCAGCAGCGCCGTCGTCACGCCCTGACCGGCGACCCGGCGGCCGGCGAACGTGCCGTCGTAGATCGCCAGCGCGCCGCACGACGGGCTGCCCTCCTTGAGCACGGCCAGCCGCGCCGCGGCGTCACGGGCGGCGGCCAGCGCGGCCCGCGCGCCGGCCACGAACTCGGCGGTGACGTCGGAGCCGTCGGCCGCCAGCACCCGGGCCGTCCCGGCCAGCACCGCCGCGCCGCCCGCGCCGCCCTCGATCTCGGCGGCCGGGCGCGGGATCGCCAGCCCGCCCTCGACCTCCGGGCAGAACGGCACCAGCCGGCCCTCCCGCCACCAGGCGGCCAGCCGCTCGTCGGAGCTGGTCTTGGCGCCGCCGTCGTAGCGCACCCGACGGCCCATCAGGCACGCGCTGACCAGGATGCTTTCCACGCCTTCGATCCTATGAGCGCGATCGGGGCGAGCGGGACGGCGGCCAGCGCCAGCACGCAGCCGAAGACCCACGCGTACGGCCGGTCCGCGCCCGCCCGGGTGAACACCTGGAGCAGCACGGCCGCCAGCGCGACGCCCACCGGGGACGCGACCCGTACGGCGATGGTGCTGAGCATGGTCGCGGCCGGGAGCGCGGCCCGGTCCAGGGTGCGGAACGCGGCGGCCATCAGCGACGGCGACACCAGCCCGTGCCCGAGCCCCAGCACGAGCACCGGCAGCACCCCGCCCCACGCTGCGTAGCCGGCGATGCCCGCCACCACCAGCGCCACCCCGGCGGTCGCGACGCCGCGCGGGCCCCGGCTGTCGGTGAGCCTGCCCGCGAGGGGCATGGTGAGCGCCGCGCCGACGCCCAGGGGGGCCAGCAGCAGGCCGGCCTCCAGCGCGCTGCCGCCCTGGGCGAGCTGGCTGTGCAGTGGGATGAGCACGGTCACGCCGAACGCCGCCGCCGAGTAGCAGGCCAGCGCCGCCACCGCCGCCGCGAACGCGCGGTCGCCGAACAGCCGCAGGTCCACGAGCGCCGGCGGCGTCCGCGGCCCCCGTGCCACGGACGCCGCCGGGGTCCGCAGGCCGCGTGCGACGAAGGCCGCCAGCAGGGCCGCGCCGATCCACAGTGCCGGATGCGCGGGCGAGGCGCCGTCGCCGACCTCCGACAGGCCGAACACCAGCGCGGCCAGCCCGGGGGACAGCAGGGCCAGCCCGGCGACGTCCAGCCCGGCCGCCCCGGCGGACTCGTCGCGCGGCAGCAGCAGCGCCGCCGCGACCAGCGCGGCGGCGCAGACGGGCAGGTTGACCAGGAACAGCCAGCGCCAGCCCGGCCCGTCGAGGAGCACGCCGCCGAGGACCGGCCCCGCCACGGGCGCCAGCATCGCCGGGACGGAGATCAGCGCCATCGCCCGGCCCATCCGCTCCGGGCCCGCCGCCCGTGCGAGCATCGCCTGCCCGACGGGGAGCAGCAGCCCGCCGCCGAGCCCCTGGACTGCGCGGAAGGCCACCAGCGAGCCCACCGACCAGGCGGCGGCGCACAGGGCCGACCCGGCGCCGAACAGCAGCAGGGAGACCAGCCACACCTTCCGGGCGCCGAACCGGCCGACCGCCCAGCCCGAGAGGGGCACGGTCATCACCAGGGCGAGCAGGTAGCCGGTCGCCACCCACTGCGTGTCGGCCAGGCTCGCGCCGAACCCGCCCGCCAGGGGGCCGAGCGCCACGTTGACGATCGTCGTGTCGAGCATCGTCATGACCACGCCGAGCAGCACGACCGGCCCGGTGGTTCGTACGTTGTCTCGCATGCCGTACAGCGTATCATTCTCGTACACTGTAGCGGCTGGCTTAGGATGGCGGTGTGAGTTCCGTCTGGTCACGCCCCGCGCCGCAGCGGCGCCCCGCGCTGACCCGGGAGGCGATCGTCGCCGCAGCCGTGGCCGTCGCCGACGCCGAAGGGCTGGCCGCGGTCTCCATCCGCCGCGTCGCCGCCGAGCTCGGCGCCCGCGCGATGAGCCTCTACACCTACATCGAGCGCAAGGAGGACCTGCTCGCGCTCATGCTCGACGAGATCAGCGCCGAGCTCGACACCGGCGAGCCGCTGCCCGCCGACTGGCGCGAGGCGCTGGTCCAGCTCGCCAGGGCCGAGCGCGACCTGGTGCGCCGCCACCCCTGGCGGGTCGAGCTGATCTCCCAGCCCGTCGCCGTCGGCCCCAACGGGCTGCGCCACGTCGAGCGCAGGCTGTCCGCGTTCGACGGGCTCGGCCTGGACCGGCTCCAGACCTGGCGCGCGATGGCGGCGGTCGTCGACTACGTGACCGGCTTCGTCGTCCGCGAGGCCGCCGAGCGCGCCCGGCCCCGCGCCGACGGCGTCAACGACGCCGAGCGCGCCGCGCTCGCCGAGCCCTACATCCGCGACCTCGTCGCCACGGGCGAGTTCCCCCGGCTCGCCCCCATGATCGAGCAGGGCGTGCGGGGCGCCGACGACACCTTCGAGCGCGGCCTGCGCTGGGTCCTGGACGGAATCGAGGGCGACCTGCCCGGGCGATAGCCTTGCCCCCGATGAACACCACCGTCGCCACGATCGTCATCGCCGGCTCGCTGCTGCTCGCGCTGGCGAGCCTGATCACCGCCATCCGCGACCGGCCCATGGGCATGGTCCTGCTGGGCGGCTTCGCCGTCCTCGAAGTGGCCGTGCTCGTGCAGCTCGGCATCGTGATCGCGGCGGTGGCCGGCGGCGCCGGGCCGGACGACACCGTCACGCTCTTCGGCTACCTCGGCGGCATGGTGCTCATCCCGCCCGCCGGGGTGTTCCTCGCCCTGGCCGAGCGCAGCCGGTGGGGCCCGGCGATCCTGGTCGTGGCCGGGTTCGCGATCGCGGTGATGACCGGGCGGGTGCTGCAGATCTGGCAGGGCGTCGCATGAGCCACGCCCCCATCGGCGCCGGTCCCGGCCGTGCGCTGATCGCCCTGTACGGGCTGTTCGCGCTGGCCGCCGGCGCGCGGGCCGGCGTGCAGATCGCCACCCGGTTCGGCGAGGCGCCGCTGGCCTACTCGCTGTCGGCGTTCGCCGCGCTCGTCTACGTGCTGCTCACCGTCGCCCTCGTGCGCGGCGCCCGGCGGCTCGCGCTGGCCGCGCTCGGCATCGAGCTGGCCGGGGTCCTCGTCATCGGCACCGCGAGCCTGCTTGACCCGGCCGCCTTCCCCGACGCCACCGTGTGGTCCGGTTACGGCCGCGGCTATCTGTACATTCCGCTGGTGTTGCCGCTGGTGGGCCTCTACTGGCTGCTGCGCAGGCGTTAGCGAGCCGTCTGCGCGGGCAGCAACGTCACCCATGAGTACGATCGAACACTCCGTAGACGTCAATGTTCCCGTCAGGGTCGCGTACGACCAGTGGACCCAGTTCGAGAGCTTCCCCGAGTTCATGGAGGGCGTCGAGTCCATCAAACAGCTCACCGACACGCGCACGCACTGGATCACCGAGATCGCGGGCGTCAAGCGCGAGTTCGAGGCCGAGATCACGGAGCAGCACCCGGACGAGCGCATCGCCTGGCGGTCGATCGACAAGCCGAGCCAGTCCGGCGTGGTCACCTTCCACCGGCTCGACGCCGACACGACCCGGGTCAAGCTCCAGATGGAGTACGACCCGCAGGGGTTCGTGGAGACCGCCGGTGACTGGCTGCAGATCGTCAAGCTCCGCGTCCGCGGCGACATGGAGCGGTTCAAGACGTTCATCGAGTCGCGCGGCGGCGAGACCGGCGCCTGGCGCGGCGACGTGCCCGGCCCGCACCAGACCGGCTCCAGCCTCGGCGGGAGCGACCGGCCGATGCCGCCCGGCACCGTAGGCGGCGGCGACCCGTACTCCGACGGTCCTCCGCTGCCCCCGCCCGGCCCGCTGGGCGGCACCCACGACGACCCCCCGCAGGGACCGCGCCCGGTCCTGTAGGCGCTCAGGAACGGTCCCGCAGGCAACCGAAAGCCCCCGGCTCAGCCGGGGGCTTTGCCATGTCCGCGCCCCGGTTGAGCGGGGAGTTTGTCAGGTTGCGGAATAGATGCGCGTTTTGGTCCTGTTAAGATGGTGATTCATCCCATGATTAGATGAGTGGAGGACCAGACCCGGCATGACTGTGCTCGCCGCCCCCGAGTCCCGAGGAAGAACCAACTCCCTCGCCTGGCTCCTCGTGCTGGGAATCGTCCTCGCGGCCCTCAACCTGCGCACCGCCGTGACCAGCGTCGGCCCCCTGCTCGACCAGCTCGCCGCCGGACTCGGCATGACCAGCGTCGGGACCGGCCTGCTCACCACGCTGCCCGTGCTGGCCTTCGCCACCGTCGGCGCGATCACGCCCACGCTGGCCCACCGCGTCGGGCAGCACCGCCTGCTGCTGCTCGCGCTCGTCACGCTCGGCGCCGGCATGCTCGTCCGGGCGCTCGTCGACTCCGCGCCGGTCTTCCTGCTCAGCAGCGCGGTCGCGCTCTCGGGCGGCGCGGTCGGCAACGTGCTCATCCCGTCGCTGATCAAGCGCCACTTCCCGGCCCGCACCGGCGTCATGACGACCGTCTACACCACCGCCCTGGCCACCGGCACCATGCTCGCCGCGGCGGCCACCGTGCCGATCGAGCGCGCCTCCGGCGACTGGCACGTCGCGCTCGGCGTGTGGGCCGCGTTCGCCGCGATCGCCGCCGTGCCGTGGCTGGCGCTGCTGCGCAGCGAGCCGGAGCGCGCCAAGGCCCGCGCCGGCGCCGGCATGCGCAGCCTGGCCAGGAGCAAGCTGGCCTGGACGGTCGCCGTCTACTTCGGCACCCAGTCGATGATCGCCTACATCATGTTCGGCTGGCTGGCCACGATCCTCACCGACTCCGGCTACACCACTGCGCAGGCCGGGATGGTCCTCGGCGTGTTCACCGCGCTGAACATCCCCGTCTCCATCCTGATCCCGGTCGTCGCCTCGCGCTTCCGCGACCAGCGGCCCATCGTGGTCGGCCTGGTCGTCGCCTACGTCATCGGCTTCTTCGGGCTGTGGTTCGCGCCCGCCTCGACCGCGCCGGTCTGGGTGGTGTTCGTGGCGATCGGCATGGGCTCGTTCCCGCTCGCGCTGACCATGCTGGCACTGCGCACCCGCACGCCCGAGGCCACCGGCGCGCTGTCGGCGTTCGGGCAGAGCGTCGGCTATCTCATCTCCGGCGCCGGTCCGCTCCTCGTCGGGGTGCTGCGCGAGGCCGGCGGCGGCTGGGCGCTGCCGTACACGATGATGCTGGTCGTGATCGTCGTCCAGCTCGTGAGCGGCCTGTACGCGGGGCGCAACCGATACCTGGAGGACGAGCGCTCTGCCAGGATGACGGGGTGAACTCGACAGTCGTCACCTTCCCGCACGGTCATGTCAACGGCCGTTCCACGATCGTCGGGGCCGTGCCGGTGGGGGAGCGGCACGGCCTCGTCACCGCCGAGACGCCCTTCCACCCGCTCGACCACACCTGGCCCGACCAGCCCGCCGACCGGGGGACCATCGGCGGGCTGACCGTCGTGGACTGCGTGACCGGGGCGCTGCCCGGCTCCGGCGGCGAGATCGCGCTCGGCTCCGGCATCCCGGTGCGGCGCGGCTCCGACGGCTGGCGGTGGCTGGTCGTGCACGTGACCGACGAGCCGCTGCCGGTCGGCGCCGAGGTCGACCTGGTGGTCGACGCCGGTCACCGGGCCGCGCTTTCGGCCGGGCACACCGCCTGCCACCTGGCCGCGCTCGCGCTCAACGCCGCGCTGGCCGGGCGCTGGCGCAAGGAGACCGCCGCCGACGGGCTCGGCCACCCCGACTTCGACCAGAGCGCGATCACCTCCTCGCGGATCGTCCCGTACGGGAGCGTGGACGTCTACCGGCTGGGCAAGTCGCTGCGCAAGAAGGGGTTCACCGCCGAGGGGCTGGACCCGGCCCAGGTCGCGGCCGAGGTGAACGAGCGGCTCAAGGGCTGGGTGGCGTCCGGCGCGCCGGTGCGGCTGGACGTGCCGGGGCCGGAGCTCACCGCCCGCCGCACCTGGTCCTGCGCGCTGCCCGAGGGCGAGGCGTCGATCCCGTGCGGCGGCACGCACGTCGGCTCGGCCGCCGAGCTGGGCGAGGTCACGGTGGAGCTGGCCCTGGAGGAGCAGGCGCTCACCATGCGCACGACCGTGACGCCGTGAACCGTCAGCACGCGCTGACAGCCGTAAGCGTGTCAGCACGTGTTGACAAGCGGGTGCTTGTCAGCGCATGCTGACAGCATGAGCGTCACCGAACTCGCCGAAGCGGCGGCCGATCGCGATCCGGGCACCGGCCTGGCCGCCGTCGCCGCGCTCCGGGTCCTGCTGGAGGAGCTGGAGGCCATGCACGTCTCCAACGCCCGCGCCCAGGGCTGGTCCTGGGAGCAGGTGGCCGACGCGCTCGGCGTCAAACGGCAGTCCGCCCACCGCAAGCACGCCCGCCGGATCGGGAGGTAGCACGATGCTGACGAGATTCACCGACGGCGCCCGCCGCACGATGATCAGGGCCGGCACGCTCGCCCTCGACGCCGGCCGTCCCGTCCTCGACACCGACCTGCTCCTGCTCGCGCTGGCCGAGATCCGGCCCTTCACGCTCGACGCCTTCACCGCCACCCCCGAGGCGGTGCGCGAGCACGTCGACACCGGCGACGCCCGCGCGCTGCTGGCCACGCTCGGCATCGACCTCGCCGAGGTGCACCGCCGCACCCGTGCCGGGGCCGACCGGCCCGACCTGTGGCGGCTGCGCCGCACGCCGCTGCGCCCGCTGCGCGTCGTGCTGTACGGGCCGCTCGGCGCGATCCCGCTGGCCATGCACGCCCGCAAGGCCGTCGAGGTGGCCCAGTGGAAGCCCGGCCCCGTCACCGGAGAGCGCCTGCTGTGGGGCCTGCTCGCCGACGGCGCCAACGGGGCCGGCCGCATCCTCCACGCGACCGGCGTCGACCTGCCCCGGCTCGTCGACGAGGCCGGCATCCCGCGGGCCGTTCACGCCTGATCGGCGGCCAGGCGGGTCAGCTTGTCCGGGTTGGCGATCAGGTAGATCGTCGCGATCCGCCCGTCCACGACGACGAGGGACGCCACGGTCACCACGCGTCCCGCCGCCCGGATCACCGCCGCCGGGCCGCCGTTCACCTCCGCGACCTCGAACGACAGCTCCGCGTCCGGCGGGGTCCCCACCGACGCCAGGAACCGGGCGATCCCCTCCTCCGAGCCGATCGACACCAGCCAGCGGGAGATCGGGTCCGCGCCCGTCATCACCCGCAGCGGCGCCCTGGCCTTGCCGCCGCTGTCGCTGATCAGCGTGACCTCGTCGGCCAGCAGCTCGATCAGGGCGCCGAGGTCGCCGTTCGCCGAGGCGCCGATGAAGCGCTCGGTGATGCGCCGCCGGGCCGCCCGGTCCGCCTCGTAGCGCGGCCGCTTCTCCCGCACGTGCTCGCGCGCCCGCCTGGCGAGCTGCCGGGTGGCCGCCTCGCCCCGCCCGATCACCTCCGCGATCTCCCCGAACGGCAGGTCGAACGCCTCCCTGAGCACGAACACGGCCCGCTCCAGCGGCGACAGCGTCTCCAGCACCACCAGCAGCGCCAGCTCCACGCTGTCGGCCAGCTCGGCGTGCTCGGCCACGTCCGGCGTCGTGCCCACCGGCTCCGGCAGCCACGGACCCACGTACGACTCCCGCCGCGAGCGCGCCCACCGCAGCCGGTCCAGCGCCAGCCTCGACGTCACCCGCACCAGGAACGCCTTCGGGTCGGCGATCTCGTTCTCGTCCACCCCGGACCAGCGCAGCCACGCCTCCTGCACGACGTCCTCGGCGTCGGCCATGCTGCCCACGATCCGGTAGGCCACCCCGATCAGCAGGCGGCGATGTTCTTCGAAGGTAGACATGAACCCATAGACGTAGCACGGCCATCCGGGCGTGACACGGGGGTGCCGAGATTCCGATACACTGGCGTCGCATCGCAAGGGGCTATGGCGCAGTTGGTAGCGCGCCTCCATGGCATGGAGGAGGTCTGGGGTTCGAATCCCCATAGCTCCACCCACGATCGGCGAAGGCCCCGGGGACGTCCCCGGGGCCTTCGCCGTGCTGCCCGTCAGTAGCGGTAGTGCCGGTGGTGGCGCCGCTTGCCGAAGGACTTGCTCACGTGGAAGCCGCCGGGCAGGCGCACGGTGACGTGGCGGCGGCCGTCGGGCGTCGTCGACACGTGGAAGCGGCGGTTGCCGAAGCTGTGGCCGACGCCGTGCCGTGAGAGGTTGACCCGGAACGGGCCCACCTTGATCGACTTTCTGTAGTGCCAGCCCACTGCCCCTCCTCCGGAGTACGCGTCGTTCTCCTGGTGAAACGATCGGCGTCCGCGCGAGGTTCCCTGCCCTATTGCACGAATGTCGTCGAATGGGCTGATTGCCCAATGAAAGTTTCATTCTGATCTGCGGAAGAATGTCGCGCTCGCTATGCTCCGAACGCATTCGACGCCGATCGACGAGGTGGCTCATGGGCGAGGGAACCCCCAGCTGGACGCATCAGGACCCGGATTACCTGCCGCCGGAGATCGACGCGAGCAAACCCAGCATCGCCCGCGTCTATGACGCTTTCCTGGGCGGCAAGGACAATTTCGCGGTCGACCGCGCGATAGCGCTGGAGGGTATGAAGCATTTCCCCGACGGCGGCGAAGGCGCGCGGCAGAATCGCGCGATGCTTTTCCGCGGCGTGCGCTACATGACCGAGCAGGGCATCGACCAGTTCCTCGACCTCGGCTCCGGGCTGCCGACGATGGACAACACCCACTCGGTCGCCCAGCGGATCAACCCGCGCGCCAAGGTCGTCTACGTCGACAACGACCCGATCGTGCTCGCCCATGCCCGCGCGATCCTGCAGACCAACGACAACACCCGGGTCATCACCGCCGACCTGCGCGAGCCGGAGGCGATCTTCGAGCATCCGAAGGTGGCCGGCTTCCTGGACTTCTCCCGGCCGATCGGCCTGCTGCTGGTGGCCGTCGTGCAC
This sequence comes from Nonomuraea sp. NPDC023979, assembly GCF_040639085.1. Taxonomy (NCBI): domain Bacteria; kingdom Bacillati; phylum Actinomycetota; class Actinomycetes; order Streptosporangiales; family Streptosporangiaceae; genus Nonomuraea; species Nonomuraea sp. NPDC023979. The sequence continues at coordinate 130,115 of NZ_JBEZZG010000015.1, read as the reverse complement.
CATCTGGGCGACGAGGAGGGCCCGGAGGAGCTGGTCGGCACGTACAAGGCGAAGCTGGCGCCGGGCAGCTTCATGCAGCTCACGCACTTCTGCTCGTGCGCGCCGGAGGTGCGGGCGCTGGAGGGCGTCCTGCTGGCGATGCTGGGCACCGGGCGGGCCCGTGACCTGAAGGAGATCGTGCGCTTCTTCGACGGGCTGGAGCCGGTCGAGCCCGGCGTGGTGCACGTGCCGCTGTGGCGGCCGGAGCAGCCGGTCGAGCTTCCCCTCACGCTGGGCGGCGTCTGCATCGCGGGCGGTGTGGCCCGCAAACCCTGACCGCGCCGCCGGTGACGCGGCCGTAATCGAAACGACGCTTGACGAGACTGGTTGTTAACGTTCACAGTCTTCCCAAGCCCGGAAAGGAGCACGGCTGTGGCATCCATCCAGGGGCGCCGCCCGCCTGTCATGGCCGACGTGGCCAGGGAGGCGGGAGTGTCCCACCAGACGGTCTCCCGCGTGCTGAACGAGCATCCCAACGTGCGCGGCGAGACCCGCACCAGGGTTCTGGAGGCGATCGACAAGCTGGGCTACCGCCGCAACCTCGTCGCCCGCGCGCTGGTCACCAGGCACTCGCGCACGCTCGGCGTGGTCAGCTTCGACACCACCCTGTACGGCCCCGCCAGCACGGTCTACGGCATCGAGCAGGCGGCCCGCGCGGCCGGCTACTTCGTCAGCATCGTCAGCCTCAAGTCCATCGACAGGAGCGGCGTCCGCGACGCCCTCGACTACCTGGCTGACCAGGGCGTCGACGGGATCGTGGTGGTCGCCCCGCAGCGGTCGGCCGCCCAGGCGCTGGCCGACCTGCCGCTCGACATCCCGGCCGTCGCGGTCGAGGGCGGCGAGGCCGGCGACGTGCCGGTGGTCTGCGTGGACCAGGTCGAAGGGGGCAGGCTCGCCACCGAGCACCTGCTCTCGCTGGGACACGAGACGGTCTGGCACGTCAGCGGGCCGTCCGACTGGCTGGAGGCCGAGGGCCGGGTCGCCGGGTGGCGGGCCGCGCTGGAGGCGGCCGGCCGGGAGACGCCGGAGCCGCTGGCCGGTGACTGGAGCCCGCGTTCCGGTTACGAGGCCGGTCGCCGCCTGGCGGCCATGCGCGACGTGAGCGCGGTCTTCGTCGCCAACGACCAGATGGCGCTCGGCGTGCTGCGCGCCTTCACCGAGCAGGGGGTGAGAGTGCCCGGTCAGGTGAGCGTCGTCGGCTTCGACGACATCCCCGAGTCGGAGTTCTTCTCACCGCCGCTCACCACTGTCAGGCAGGACTTCGGCGCGGTCGGCAGGCACAGCATCGGCATGCTGCTGCGCCAGATCGAGGGCGGCGGCGAGCATGAGCGGCTCGTCGTGCCCCCGGCCTTCGTCCGGCGCGCGAGCACCGCTCCGCGCTGACGGGCGGAGCGGCCGGATGGTGAACGCCGTCCAAAATGTTAACGCTCACAAATTTCAGAAAGGACACCCCCCACGTGTTGAAGAAGATCTCTGTGCTGGTGGCGGCCGTCGTCGCCCTGGCCGGATGCGGTTCGAACAGCGGCTCGACCGGCAGTGACCCGGCGGGCGGCGCGGGCGACTCGATCACCATGGGCTTCTCCCAGGTCGGCGCCGAGAGCGGCTGGCGCACCGCGAACACCAAGTCCGTGCAGGAGTCGGCCAAGAGCGCCGGCATCGAGCTGAAGTTCTCCGACGCCCAGCAGAAGCAGGAGAACCAGATCAAGGCGCTCCGCTCGTTCATCCAGCAGAAGGTGGACGTGATCGCGTTCTCGCCGGTGGTGGAGTCGGGCTGGGACACCGTGCTCAAGGAGGCGCAGAACGCCAAGATCCCGGTCATCCTGACCGACCGCGCCGTCGACTCCAAGGACACCTCGCTCTACAAGACCTTCCTCGGCTCCGACTTCGTCGAGGAGGGCAAGAAGGCCGGCCAGTGGCTGGTGGAGGAGTACAAGGACGAGTCCGGCCCGGTCAACATCGTCGAGCTGCAGGGCACCACCGGCTCGGCCCCGGCCAACGACCGCAAGGCCGGTTTCGCCGAGGTCATCGGGGCCGACCCCAAGTTCAAGATCATCGCCTCGCAGACCGGCGACTTCACCCGGGCCAAGGGCAAGGAGGTCATGGAGGCGTTCCTGAAGTCCAACCCGGACATCGACGTGCTGTACGCGCACAACGACGACATGGGTCTGGGCGCGATCGAGGCCATCGAGGGCGCGGGCAAGACGCCCGGCACCGACATCAAGATCATCACGGTGGACGCCGTCAAGGACGGCATGCAGGCCCTGGCCGACGGGAAGATCAACTACATCGTCGAGTGCTCCCCGCTGCTCGGCCCGCAGCTCATGGACCTGGCCAAGAAGGTCGTCGCAGGCGAGCAGGTGCCGCCCCGCGTGGTGACCGAGGAGACCACGTTCACCCAGGAGCAGGCCAAGCAGGCCCTGCCCAGCCGCCAGTACTGATCCCAAGGGGCCGGGCCGCGGCCCGGCCCCGCCACCGGAAGGGGATGGCGATGGCCACACCCGCGCCGGTCCTGCGGATGAGCGGGATCGGCAAACAGTTCCCTGGCGTGCGCGCGCTGGACGGCGTGGACCTGAGGCTGCTGCCCGGCGAGGTGCACGCGCTCATGGGCGAGAACGGCGCCGGGAAGTCCACCCTGATCAAGGTGCTGACCGGCGTCCACCAGGCCGACGAGGGCGCGATCGAGCTGGCCGGCCGGTCTGTCGCGTTCGGCAGCCCGCTGGAGGCCCGCCAGGCCGGCATCAGCACCGTCTACCAGGAGGTCAACCTCTGCACCAACCTGTCGGTCGCGGAGAACATCCTCATCGGCCGCGAGCCCCGCAGGTGGGGCCGCATCGACTGGAAGCGGATGCGGGCCCGTGCCCGCGAGCTGCTCGCCAGGCTGGAGCTGGACCTGGACGTGTCGGCGCCGCTGTCGGCCTACTCGCTGGCGATCCAGCAGATGGTGGCGATCGCCCGCGCCCTCGACGTCGAGGCCCGGGTGCTCATCCTGGACGAGCCCACCTCCAGCCTGGACGCCGACGAGGTGGGCCAGCTCTTCCGGGTGATGCGCAGGCTCAAGGACGACGGCATCGCGATCCTGTTCGTGTCGCACTTCCTGGACCAGGTGTACGAGATCTCCGACCGGATGACGATCCTGCGCAACGGCCGGCTCGTCGGCGAGTACCCGACGCGCGAGCTCAGCCAGGTCGACCTCGTCGCCAAGATGATCGGCCAGGAGCTGGCCGCGCTCGACCGGCTGCACGGCGAGGCCGCGGCCTTCGACCGGCCCCTGGTGGAGGCCCGCGAGCTGGGCCGCGCCGGGGCGATCGAGCCGTTCACGCTCACGATCCACGAGGGCGAGGTCGTCGGGCTCGCCGGGCTGCTCGGCTCGGGCCGCACGGAGGTGGCCCGGCTGCTGTTCGGCGCCGACCACGCGGGCGGCGGCCGGGTGGCGGTCGGCGGCGCGCCCGCGTCGCTGCGCACCCCGCGCGCCGCGATGGGCCACGGGATCGCGTTCTGCTCGGAGAACCGCAAGGCCGACGGCCTCATCCCGGACCTGACCGTCCGCGAGAACATCATCCTCGCGCTCCAGGCGACGCGGGGCTGGACCAGGCCGGTGCCGCGCGAGCAGCAGGACGAGCTGGTCGAGCGCTACGTCAAGGCGCTGCGCATCAGCCCGCCCAACCCCGAGCACCTGGTGCGCGACCTGAGCGGCGGCAACCAGCAGAAGGTGCTGCTGGCCCGCTGGCTGATCCTGGAGCCGCGGCTGCTCATCCTTGACGAGCCCACCCGCGGCATCGACGTGGGCGCCAAGACCGAGATCCAGCGCCTGGTCGCCGAGCTGTCCGGCGGCGGCATGGCGGTGCTGTTCATCTCCGCCGAGCTGGAGGAGGTGCTGCGGCTCAGCCACAAGGTCGCCGTGCTGCGCGACCGGCGGCTGGTCGCCGAGCTGCCCAACGGGCCCGAGCTCACCACGGACGTGCTGATGGAGACGATCGCGAGCGGAGGCCGTACGTGATGGCGGCGATGCGGCGGCTGATCTGGCCGCTCCTGATCCTGGCCGCGCTGTTGCTGGTCAACGTGGCCTTCATCCCCGGCTTCCTGTCGGTGGAGGTGCGTGAGGGGCACCTGTACGGGAGCCTGATCGACATCCTGCGCTTCGGCGCGCCGCTCATCCTGGTCTCGCTCGGCATGACGCTCGTCATCGCGACCGGCGGCATCGACCTGTCGGTGGGCTCGGTGGTGGCGATCTCCGGCGCGCTGGCGTGCCTGCAGCTCAGCCAGGACCAGGGCGTGTTCACCGCGATCGTGCTGGCGCTCGGGCTGAGCACGCTGCTGGGCGCCTGGAACGGGTTCCTGGTGGCCGGGATCGGCATCCAGCCGATCATCGCGACGCTGATCCTCATGGTCGCCGGGCGCGGCCTGGCCCAGCTCATCACCGACGGGCAGATCATCACCGTCAACGACCCGGCCTACAAGCTGATCGGCGGCGGCTACTGGCTGACCGTGCCGTTCGGCGTCCTCGTGGTGCTGGCGGTGCTGGCGATCACCGCGTTCCTGACGCGGCGGCTGGCGCTGGGCCTGCTCATCGAGTCGGTCGGCGGCAACGCCGAGGCCAGCCGCCTGGCCGGCATCCGCGCGCGCGGGATCATCGTCATGGTGTACGCGTTCGCGGCCCTGTGCGCGGGTGTCGCCGGGCTCATGATCAGCTCGAACGTGTCGAGCGCCGACGGCAACAACGCCGGGCTCTGGATCGAGCTGGACGCCATCCTGGCCGTGGTCATCGGCGGCACGTCGCTGGCCGGCGGCCGGTTCTCACTCGGCGGGACCGTGCTCGGCGCGCTCATCATCCAGACGCTGACCACGACGATCTACTCCGTCGGCGTGCCGCCCGAGACCACGCTGCTGTTCAAGGCGCTCGTGGTGGCGGCGGTCTGCCTCGTGCAGTCGCCGGCGTTCCGCGAGAAGGTGTTCCACCGCCGGCGGCGGCCGTCCTCCGCCCGTCCGGCCGAGGAGAAGGTGCGGGTGACGGCATGACGACGCTCTCCCTGGGCGGCGGGCGGGCCGTCCCCGCCAGGTATGTCCCGGTCCTGGTGACGGGGTGCCTGTTCGTGGCCATGTTCGTGGTGGGCGGGATCCGCTACGAGGGGTTCGCCAGCGGGCAGGTGGTGCTCAACGTCTTCATCGACAACGCGTTCCTGCTGGTCGTGGCCGTCGGGATGACGTTCGTGATCCTGACGGGCGGCATCGACCTGTCGGTGGGCTCGGTGGTGGCGCTGTCGACGATGATCTCGGCGAGCCTGATGGCCGGGCCGGGCTGGCCGCCGTACGTGGTGGTGCCGCTGGTGCTGCTCGTGGGGTCGGGCCTGGGCCTGCTCATGGGCTGGCTGGTGCACGCCTTCGACATCCAGCCGTTCATCGTCACGCTGGCCGGGATGTTCCTGGCCAGGGGGCTGTGCTACACGATCGGCACGGAGTCGATCCCGATCGAGGACACCACGTTCACGGCGTTCGCGCAGACCAGGATCGACCTGTTCGCCGATCTGTGGATCTCGCCGAGCGTGGTGATCGCGGCCGTGGTGGTGCTGGCGGCGGCGTACGTGCTGCACTACACGCGGCTGGGCCGGGCCGTCTACGCCACCGGGGGCAGCGAGCAGTCGGCGCTGCTCATGGGGCTGCCGGTGGGCCGGACGAAGGTCGCCGTCTACACGATCTCCGGCTTCTGCTCGGCGCTCGGCGGGGTCCTGCTGTCGTTCTACATGCTCTCCGGGTACGGCCTGCACGCGGTGGGCATGGAGCTGGACGCCATCGCGGCGGTCGTCATCGGCGGCACGCTGCTGACCGGGGGCACCGGGTTCCTGTTCGGCACCGTGCTGGGCGTGCTCGTGCTGGGGCTGATCCAGACGATCCTCAGCTTCGAGGGGACGCTCAGCTCGTGGTGGACGAAGATCTTCATCGGCCTCCTGCTGTTCGCCTTCATCCTGCTGCAGCGGCTGTTCTCGGCCCGGAGACGCCCCTGACCTGGCCACCTGTGGTTACCGGACCGTTTCCGGGAGGTTACCGTCGTCCATTGACACCAGCGTTGTTAGCGATAACAATCAGCCCAGACGTAATGCGAACTTTGTTCCGGTTTATCACGGTTTAGCACCGCAACCCCCATACGAGGAGAGTCAAGGATGAGGTTGGGACGAATCGGGGGCGTGGTGTCCGCCATCGCGCTCGCCGCGACCATGACGGCCTGCGGCTCCGCCCAGAAGACCATCGACGCCGAGGCGTCCGAGGCCGCCGCGGGCGGCAACGCCGGCGCCCTCGTCGGCGTCACCATGCCGACCAAGTCGTCCGAGCGGTGGATCCACGACGGCGACAACGTCAAGAAGCAGCTCGAAGCCCTCGGCTACAAGGTCGACCTGCAGTACGCCGAGAACGACATCCCCACCCAGGCCAACCAGATCGAGAACCAGATCACCAAGGGCGCCAAGCTCCTGATCGTCGCCTCGATCGACGGCACCGCGCTGACCTCCCAGCTCCAGCAGGCGGCCGACAACAAGATCCCGGTCATCGCCTACGACCGGCTCATCCGCAACAGCCCCAACGTCGACTACTACGCCACCTTCGACAACTTCAAGGTCGGCGTCCAGCAGGCGACCTCGCTGCTGCAGGGCCTCGGCGTCGACAAGGGCGAGAAGGGCCCGTTCAACGTCGAGCTGTTCGGCGGTTCGCCCGACGACAACAACGCCACGTTCTTCTGGAACGGCGCCATGTCGGTGCTCCAGCCGAAGATCGACGACGGCACGCTGAAGGTCAAGAGCGGCCAGACCGACTTCAAGACCGCCGCCATCCTCCGCTGGGACCCGGCCACCGCGCAGAAGCGCATGGAGGACATCCTCACCAAGACCTACACCGGCGGCGCCGAGGTCGACGGGGTCCTGTCGCCCTACGACGGCCTGTCCATCGGCATCCTGTCGGCGCTCAAGAGCAGCGGCTACGGCACCAGCGGCCAGCCCTACCCGGTCGTGACCGGCCAGGACGCCGAGCTCGCCTCGGTCAAGTCGATCGTCGCCGGCGAGCAGTACTCCACCATCTTCAAGGACACCCGCAAGCTCGCGGAGGTCACGGTCAAGATGGCCGACGCCGTGCTCAAGGGCGGCAAGCCCGAGGTGAACAACACCAAGGACTACGACAACGGCACCAAGGTCGTCCCCTCGTACCTGCTCGACCCGGTGATCGTGGACGAGAGCAACTACAAGGACGTCATCATCGGCGGCGACTACTACACCGAGGACCAGCTCAAGTAGGAGCGCGCTCCGGGGGCGGCACGCCCCCGGGGCCCTCCCGGGCGAGGGGCTTGAGACATGACCGACCACATCTTGCGGATGAGCGGGATCACCAAGACGTTCCCCGGCGTGAAGGCGCTGCAGGACGTCACCCTGTCGGTGCGACGGGGCGAGATCCACGCCATCTGCGGCGAGAACGGCGCCGGGAAGTCGACGCTGATGAAGGTGCTGTCCGGCGTCTATCCGCACGGCACGTACGAGGGTGAGATCCACTTCGACGGCGAGCGGGGCGAGTTCGGCGGCATCCGCGACAGCGAGCGCGCCGGCATCGTCATCATCCACCAGGAGCTCGCGCTCAGCCCGCAGCTCTCGATCGCCGAGAACATCTTCCTTGGCAACGAGCGGGCCAGGCGCGGCTTCATCGACTGGAACCGCACCAACTACGAGGCCGCCCAGCTCATGGCGCGCGTCGGCCTGCGCGAGAACCCGACGACCGTCGTCTCCGACATCGGCGTCGGCAAGCAGCAGCTCGTCGAGATCGCCAAGGCGCTGTCGAAGGAGGTGAAGCTGCTCATCCTCGACGAGCCGACCGCCGCGCTCAACGACGACGACTCGGCCCACCTGCTCGACCTGCTGCGCGGCCTGCGTGACGAGGGCATCACCTGCGTGATCATCTCGCACAAGCTCAACGAGGTCACCGCGATCGCCGACTCCGTCACGATCATCCGCGACGGCCGCACGATCGAGACCCTCGACATGGCCACCGACGCGGTGACCGAGGACCGGATCATCTCCGGCATGGTCGGCCGCGCCCTCGACAACCGCTACCCGCCGCACGAGCCGACCATCGGCGCGGAGGTGCTGCGCATCGAGGACTGGACCGTGCACAGCCCCAGCCAGCCGGGCCGCAAGGTCGTCGACGGGGCGGCGCTCACGCTGCGCCGCGGCGAGATCGTCGGCCTGGCCGGGCTCATGGGCGCGGGCCGCACCGAGCTGGCGATGAGCCTGTTCGGCAGGACATACGGGGTGAACATCTCCGGCAGGGTCTTCAAGGACGGAAAGCCGATCGAGATCCGCACCGTGCAGGACGCCATCCGGCACGGCATCGCGTACGCCACCGAGGACCGCAAGCGCTACGGCCTCAACCTCATCGAGGACATCAAGCGCAACGTCTCGGCCGCCGCGCTGTCCGGGCTGTCGCGCCGGGGCTGGGTCGACGAGCACGAGGAGTACGCGGTCGCCCAGCGCTTCCACAAGAGCATGAACATCAAGGCGCCGAGCGTGTCGAGCGTCGTCGGCAAGCTGAGCGGCGGCAACCAGCAGAAGGTCGTGCTGTCCAAGTGGATCCTGACCGAGCCCGACGTGCTCATCCTCGACGAGCCCACCCGGGGCATCGACGTCGGCGCCAAGTACGAGATCTACACGATCATCAACAGGCTCGCCGACGAGGGCCGGGCCGTGCTGGTGATCTCGTCGGAACTGCCCGAGCTGCTCGGGCTGTGCGACCGCATCTACACCCTCTCCGAGGGCCGCATCACCGGTGAGGTGCCGCGCCGGGAAGCGACGCAGGAACGCCTCATGCATCTCATGACCAAGGGACAGGAGTAGCTCCAATGAGCAGCATCACGCCCGCCGGCGTCCAGGCCGGCACTCAGGGCGGCGGGGGAGGGGAGCCGCGGCGGCCCGGCCGGGTGTCACTCGGCGGCCTGTCGCTCAACCTGCGGGCCAGCGGCATCTACATCGCCTTCGCGCTCATCGTCGTGTTGTTCTCGGTGCTCACCGACGGGGCCCTGCTCACGCCGCAGAACATCTCCAACATCATCGTCCAGAACTCCTACGTGCTGATCCTGGCGATCGGCATGATCCTGGTCATCATCGCCGGGCACATCGACCTGTCGGTGGGCTCGGTGGTCGCGGTGACCGGGGCGCTGGCCGCGGTGCTCATGGTCAACATGGGCCTGCCGTGGCCGCTCGCGCTGGCGCTCACCGTGCTGGCCGGCGGGCTCATCGGCGCCTGGCAGGGCTACTGGATCGCCTACTTCGGCATCCCGGCGTTCATCGTGACGCTGGCGGGCATGCTGCTGTTCAGGGCGCTGACGCTGACCGTGCTCGGCAACCGCGGCATCGGCCCGTTCCCCGACCAGGTCCGCACCCTGGCCAACGGCTTCACCAGCGGCTACCTGGGCAACGTGGGCCTCGGCGCGCTCGGCGGCGCCGACCTGTTCAGCCTGCTCATCGGCGTCGTCGCCATCGCCGGCATGGTCACCGCCCAGTGGCGCTCGCGCGCCGCCCGGGCCGGCTACGGCCAGAGCGTCGAGCCGATGGCGCTGTTCGCGCTCAAGATGGCCGCGGGCGCCGCCGTCATCCTCTTCCTGGTCGTGCAGCTCGCCCGCTTCCACAACCTGCCCTGGGTGCTGGTGCTGCTGGCGATCCTGGTGCTGGCGTACTCGTTGATGGCCAACCGCACGGTCTTCGGCCGGCAGATCTACGCGATCGGCGGCAACCTCCAGGCGGCGGTCATGTCCGGCGTCAAGGTCAAGAAGGTCGTCTTCTGGATCTTCGTCAACATGGGCGTGCTCTCGGCGATCGCCGGCATCATCTTCGCCGGGCGCCTCAACCAGGCGGGCCCGACGGCGGGCAACAGCTTCGAGCTCGACGCGATCGCGGCGGCCTTCATCGGCGGCGCGGCCGTGCAGGGCGGCGTGGGCAAGGTCGTCGGCGCGATCACCGGCGGCCTCATCATGGCCGTGATCAACAACGGCATGTCCCTGATCGGCTCCCCGAGCGAGCGGGTCATGCTCGTCAAGGGCGCCGTCCTGCTGGCCGCCGTCGCCTTCGACGTGTGGACCAAGCGCAGGGCCGGCGCCGCGGGCTGACGGCCGCGCACTACGATCTGCTAGCCGACGGAAGGAGAGAGCGTGGGAGCGATCCCCAGGCGACGCCTGCCTGTCATGGCCGACGTGGCCAGGGAGGCGGGCGTGTCGCACCAGACGGTCTCCCGCGTGCTCAACGACCATCCGAACGTCAGGGCCGACACCCGCGCCCGCGTCGAGGCGGCCATCACCCGGCTCGGCTACCGGCGCAACCTGACCGCCCGCGCGCTGGTCACCCGGCGCTCGCGCACGCTCGGCGTGATCAGCTTCGACACCACCCTGTACGGGCCGGCCAGCACGATCTACGGCATCGAGCAGGCGGCCAGGACGGCGGGCTACTTCGTCAGCATCGTCAGCCTGAAGTCGATCGACGCCGACAGCGTGCGCGACGCCATCGCCTACCTGACCGACCAGGGCGTCGACGGGATCGTGGTGGTCGCGCCGCAGCACTCGGCCAGCCAGGCGCTGGAGAGCCTGCCGATCGGCACGCCGGCCGTCGCGGTCGAGGCCACCCACCGGGCCGACATCCCGGTGGTCCGCATCGACCAGGCGGAGGGCGCCGGGATGGCCACCCGCCACCTGCTCGACCTGGGCCACGAGACGGTCTGGCACGTCAGCGGCCCGGCCGGCTGGCTGGAGACCGAGGGGCGGCTGCGGGGCTGGCGCGAGGCGCTGGAGGAGGCGGGGCGGCCGGTGCCGGAGCCGCTGACCGGCGACTGGAGCCCGCGCGCCGGCTACGAGGCTGGCCGGCGGCTGGCCGCGACGGCCGGGGTCACGGCCGTCTTCGCCGCCAACGACCAGATGGCGCTCGGCGTGCTGCGCGCGCTCTCCGAGGAAGGAGTGAAGGTGCCCGGCCGGATCAGCGTCGTGGGCTTCGACGACATCCCCGAGTCGGCGTTCTTCTCGCCGCCGCTCACCACCGTCAGGCAGGACTTCGACGTCGTGGGCCGCCACTGCATCGAGATGCTGCTGCGGCAGCTCGACGCCGGGCCCGGCCCGTACGAGAGGCTGGTCGTGCCGCCCGGCTTCGTCGTCAGGTCCAGCACCGCACCGCCGGCCGCCGCCGCAGGGTAGGAACCACGTGGCGGCCGTCCCCATCGAACCCCCATGGAGTCACATGTGAACGCTAACAAGTTCGTGGTCGGCGTGGACTTCGGCACGCTCTCCGGACGCGCCGTGGTGGTCCGCGTGTCCGACGGCGCCGAGCTGGGCAGCGCCGTCCACGAGTACGCCCACGGCGTCATCGAGCGCGAGCTGCCCGGCTCGGACGTCCGGCTCGGGCCCGACTGGGCGCTGCAGTCGCCGCAGGACTGGATCGACGTGCTGCGCGTCGCCGTCCCCTCGGCCGTCGCGGCGGCCGGGGTGTCACCCGCCGACGTGATCGGCATCGGCACCGACTTCACCGCCTGCACCGTGCTGCCCGCCACGGCCGACGGCACGCCGCTCTGCTTCGAGACCCCCGAGCTGCCGCACGCCTGGCCCAAGCTGTGGAAGCACCACGCCGCCCAGCCGCACGCCGACCGCATCAACGCGCTGGCCGCCCGGCGCGGCGAGAGCTGGCTGCCCCGCTACGGCGGCAAGATCTCCTCCGAGTGGGAGTTCGCCAAGGCCCTCCAGGTCCTGGAGGAGGACCCCGGCACGTACGAGCGCGCCGAGCGGTGGATCGAGGCCGCCGACTGGATCGTCTGGCAGCTCACCGGCGTCGAGAGCCGCAACATCTGCACCGCCGGCTACAAGGGGATCTTCCAGGACGGCGGCTACCCGTCCGAGGACTTCCTCGCCGAGCTGAACCCCGCGTTCGCCGGCTTCACCGGCAAGCTCGCCACCGGCCAGGTCGGCGAGGACGCCGGCAAGGGCGTCCGGCTGGCCGCGCTCGGCGCGCCCGCCGGCACCCTGTCCGCGCGCGCCGCCGCCTGGACCGGGCTGCCCGAAGGCGTCGCCGTCGCCGTCGGCAACGTGGACGCGCACGTCACCGCCGCCGCCGCGGACGCCGTCGCCCCAGGCCGGATGGTCGCCATCATGGGCACCTCCACCTGCCACATCATGCCCAGCGACCGGCTCGCCGAGGTGCCCGGCATGTGCGGCGTCGTCCGCGACGGCATCGTGCCCGGCCTGTGGGGCTACGAGGCCGGGCAGTCGGCCGTGGGCGACATCTTCGCCTGGTTCGTCGACGCGTTCGTGCCCGCCGCCTACACCCGGCGGGCCGCCGAGCAGGGCGTCAGCGTGCACGCCCACCTGACCGCGCTGGCCGCCGAGCAGGCCGTCGGCCAGCACGGCCTGGTCGCCCTCGACTGGTTCGGCGGCAACCGGTCCGTCCTGGTGGACCACAACCTGTCCGGCGTCGTCCTCGGCCAGACCCTCGCCACCAGGCCCGAGGACGTCTACCGGGCCCTCATCGAGGCCACCGCCTACGGCGCGCGGACCATCGTGGAGACGTTCGAGAAGTCCGGCGTCCCCGTCGAGGAGTTCGTCGTCGCCGGCGGCCTGCTGAAGAACCCCTTCCTCATGCAGGTCTACGCCGACGTGCTGCGCCGCCCGCTGTCGGTGATCGGCTCCGACCAGGGCCCCGCCCTCGGCTCGGCCATCCACGCCGCCGTCGCGGCGGGCGCCTACGACGACATCCAGGCCGCCGCCGCGGCCATGGGCAAGCGCACCGAGGCCGCGTACGTGCCGGACGAGGCCAGGGCCGACGCCTACGACCGGCTCTACGCCGAGTACCGGGACCTGCACGAGCACTTCGGCGACGGAAAGGCGCTGCACCGGCTGCGCGCGATCAGGAACGAGGCCAGAGCATGAGGAAGACCGTCAGCGACCTGCACGCCGAGCTGGTCCGCTACAACCTGGTGGCCTGGACGGCGGGCAACGTCTCCGGCCGCGTCCCCGGCGAGGACCTGTTCGTCATCAAGCCCTCCGGCGTCTCCTACGACGAGCTGTCGCCGGAGAACATGGTGGTCTGCGACCTCGACGGCAACCTCGTCGAGGGCGCGCACGCGCCGTCCAGCGACACCGCCGCGCACGCCTACGTCTACCGCAACCTGCCCGAGGTCGGCGGCGTGGTGCACACCCACTCCACCTACGCCTCGGCGTGGGCGGCGCGCGGCGAGGCCATCCCGTGCGTGCTGACCGCGATGGCCGACGAGTTCGGCGGCGAGATCCCCGTCGGGCCGTTCGCGCTGATCGGCGACGACTCCATCGGCCAGGGCATCGTCGAGACGCTCAAGGGCCACCGCTCGCCCGCCGTGCTCATGCGCAACCACGGCGTGTTCACCATCGGCAAGACGCCCGAGGCCGCCGTCAAGGCCGCCGTGATGTGCGAGGACGTGGCCCGTACCGTGCACGTCGCCCGCCAGCTCGGCGAGCCGCTGCCGATCGCCCGCGACGACGTCGACCGCCTGTACGACCGCTATCAGAACGTCTACGGACAGAGGAGCCCGCGTTGAACATCTGGTTTCTGACCGGCAGCCAGGGGCTGTACGGCGAGGACACGCTGCGGCAGGTCGCCGAGCAGTCGCGGCGCATCGCCGAGGCCCTGCCGGTGGCCGTCGAGTGGAAGCCCGTGCTCACCGACGCGGCCGCCATCCGGCGCGTCATGCTGGAGGCCAACGCCGACGACTCCTGCGCCGGCGTCATCGCCTGGATGCACACCTTCTCCCCGGCCAAGATGTGGATCGCCGGGCTCGACGCGCTGCGCAAGCCGCTGCTCCACCTGCACACGCAGGCCAACGTGGAGCTGCCGTGGAGCTCCATCGACATGGACTTCATGAACCTCAACCAGGCCGCGCACGGCGACCGCGAGTTCGGCCACATCCAGACGCGGCTCGGCGTGCCCCGCAAGACCGTCGCCGGGCACGTCAGCGACCCGGCCGTGGGCGAGCGCATCCTGGCCTGGGAGCGCGCCGCCAAGGGCGTGGCCGAGGTGCGCACGCTGCGGCTGGCCCGGTTCGGCGACAACATGCGCGACGTGGCCGTCACCGAGGGGGACAAGGTCGAGGCACAGCTCCGCTTCGGCGTCTCCGTCAACACCTACGGCGTCAACGACCTGGTCGAAGCCGTGGACTCCGCCTCCGACGCGGACGTGTCGGCGCTGGTCAAGGAGTACGCCGAGCTGTACACCGTGGCCCCCGAGCTGCTCGGCGAGCGCAACGAGTCGCTGCGCTACGCGGCCAGGATCGAGCTGGGCCTGCGCCGCTTCCTGGAGGACGGCGGGTTCCGGGCGTTCACCACGAACTTCGAGGACCTCGGCGGCCTGCGCCAGCTCCCCGGCCTGGCCGTGCAGCGGCTCATGGCCGACGGCTACGGCTTCGGCGGCGAGGGCGACTGGAAGACCTCGGTGCTCCTGCGCACGCTCAAGGCGATGTCTGACAAGGAGCGGCCCGGCGGCACGTCCTTCATGGAGGACTACACCTACGACCTGACGCCCGGCGGCGAGCTCATCCTGGGCGCGCACATGCTGGAGGTGTGCCCGTCGATCGCGGCCGGCACCCCGTCGTGCGAGATCCACCCGCTCGGCATCGGCGGCCGGGAGGACCCGGTCAGGCTCGTGTTCGACGCCGAGCCCGGCCCCGGCATCGTCGTCGGCCTGGCCGACATGGGCGACCGGTTCCGCCTGGTCGCCAACGAGATCGACGTGGTGACGCCGCCCCAGCCGCTGCCCAAGCTGCCGGTGGCCCGCGCCGTGTGGCGCCCGCGCCCCAACCTGCGCACCTCCACCGAGTCGTGGCTCACCGCCGGGGCGCCGCACCACACGGTCCTGTCCACGGCCGTCGGCCGCGAGGAGCTGACCGACCTGGCCGAGATGCTGGGCGTCGAACTCGTGATCATCGACGCGGAGACCACGACCGAGCGGTTCACCAAGGAACTGCGCTGGAACCAGGCCTACTACCGCCTGGCCCAGGGGTTCTGACCGTGTGGGAAGGTGGGGCCGTGACGCTGACGAACTGGGCTGGAAACACCACGTTCCGGGCAAGCCATCTGCACCGTCCCACCTCCCTCGACGAGCTCCGGCGTGCCGTCACCGGCGCGCCCCGGGTGCGGGCGCTGGGCAGCGGCCACTCGTTCAACGACGTCGCCGACACCCCCGGCGAGCTGGTGTCCCTCGACCGGATGCCGTACCTGGTGGAGATCGACGAGGCCGCGCGCCGGGTGCGGACCGGGGCGAGCACCACCTACGCCGCGCTCGCGCCCGAGCTGCACGCGCGCGGGCTGGCGCTGGCCAACCTGGCCTCGCTGCCGCACATCTCCGTCGCCGGCTCGGTCGCCACCGGCACCCACGGCTCCGGCGTCGCCAACGCGAGCCTGTCGGCGGCCGTGTCGGAGCTGGAGCTGGTCACGGCCGACGGATCGCTCGTCACGCTGCGGCGCGGCGACGACGGCTTCCCCGGCGCGGTCGTGGCCCTCGGCGCGCTCGGCGTCGTCACCGCGCTCACCCTCGACCTGGTGCCCGCCTTCGAGCTGCGGCAGTACGTACGCGAAGGCGTGCCCGCCGACGCGCCGCTCGGCGAGCTCATGGCCGACGGCTACAGCGTCAGCCTGTTCACCGACTGGCGCGACACCCGCGCGTGGGTCAAGCGTGACGCCGAACTCAGCGGCGACTGGTTCGGCACCACCGCCGCCGGCGGGCCCCGCCACCCGGTGCCCGGCATGCCGCCCGGGAGCTGCACCGGGCAGCTCGGCGTCCCCGGGCCGTGGCACGAGCGGCTGCCGCACTTCCGGGCCGACGCGCCGCCGAGCAGCGCGGGCGACGAGCTGCAGTCGGAATGGCTGATGCCGCGCGAGCACGCCGCCGACGCGCTGCGCGAGCTGCGCGCCGTGGGCGGGCGGATCCGGCCGGTGCTCCAGATCGCCGAGGTGCGCACGGTCGCCGCCGACGACCTCTGGCTCAGCCCCTCCTACGGGCGCGACAGCGTCGCCGTGCACTTCACCTGGGTCAAGGACCCCGCCGCCGTGCTGCCCGTGATCGAGCTGGTGGAGGACGTGCTGGCGCCGTTCGACCCGCGGCCCCACTGGGGCAAGCTGTTCACCCGCCTGCCGGCGTGTCCCGAGCGGTTCGGCGAGCTGGTGCGCCGCTACGACCCGCACGGCCGCTTCGCCAACGACTTCACCCGCCGGCTGCTGGGGGAGTAACGTCCCGGCTACTGCCGGGGGAGTAGCGTGCGCGGCCGGGCTTGCGTCCGGCGGCGTACGGCGGGACCGGTCCGGCGGACGATGCGCCGGGGCGGCCGGCGGGCGATCGTATAGGGCATGATCCCCCATGCCTTCCGGTTCGGCGTCGTCGCCGGCCGCTCGCCCGACTGGGCCGGCCTCGCCCGGCGCGCCGAAAGCCTCGGCTACTCGACGCTGCTGGTCCCCGACACGCTCGGCACGCTGGCGCCGTTCGCCGCCTGCGCCGCCGCGGCGACCGCCACCACCACGCTGCGCGTCGGCACGTACGTGCTCTGCGCCCCGCTGCGCCACCCGCAGGCCGTCGCCTGGGAGGCGGCCACGCTGCGCGAGCTCAGCGGCGGCCGCTTCGAGCTCGGCCTGGGCGCCGGCCGGGCGCACGCCGAGGCCGACGCCGCCCGGCTCGGCCTCTCCTTCGGCACCCCCGGGCAGCGGATCGAGCAGGTCGCCGCCACCGCCGACGCCGTCGAGGACGTGCCGGTCCTCATCGCCGCCGCCGGCTCCCGGCTGCTGCGCATCGCCGCGGCGCGGGCGGCCACGGTCGCGGTCGCGCTGCCGCCCAACGGCACCGAGGCGCAGCTCGCCGCCCGCCTCGACGAGCTGTACGAGCTGGCCGGCGACCGCTTCGACGACCTGGAGCTGAACGTCAACGTCGCCGCCGTCGGCGAGGAGCTGCCCGCCTGGCTGACCGCCCGGTTCGGCCCGCCCGGCGACGACGCCGTCGGCGCGCTGCCCGGCGGCCCCGGCCAGATCGTCGAGACGCTGACCAGGCGAAGGGACAAGCTCGGCGTGTCGTACGTGACCGTCCCGGCCGACCGCATCGACGCCTTCGCGCCCGTCGTGGAACGCCTCGCCGGTACCTGACCGGACCTGACAGGTATGACCGGCATGCTGGGCGCATGATCGCACAAGGACCCTTCGACACCGCCGGCTGGAACGCCGAGCCGCCCTTCGACGACCGCGACGGCGTCTCGCTCGGGCGCGTCTCGATGAGCAAGACCTTCCACGGCGACCTGACCGCCACCAGCGTCGTCCACCTCACGGTGGTGTCCACGCCGGTGGCGGAGTCGAAGGCGTACGTGGCCGTCGAACGCGTCGACGGAGTCCTGCACGGCCGCAAGGGCTCCTTCGTCGTCCAGCACAGCGCCGCCGACGACCGGGGCGCCCAGTCGCTGCGGGTCAGCGTCGTCCCCGACTCCGGCACCGGCGAGCTGGCCGGGCTGCGCGGCGAGATGACGATCGGCATCGCGCCCGACGGCGCCCACTCCTACACCTTCGACTACACGCTGGCAGGCTGAGCCGCCCCCGCCGTCAGAGCCCTTCGGGGACCGTGGTCAGGCGATTGAGCAGGGGGACGAGCTGCTCCTCCTCGTAGTCGAGGTGCGCCTCCAGCTCGGTGGCCAGCCGGTCCAGCTCCTCCCGGACGCCGTCACCGGCGCCGCTGAGGGCGCGGACGCGGGCGAGCAGCCCGGCCACCACGTGATGTTCCGCCCGCAGCCGCGCCAGCACCTCCGCCAGCTCGGGGTGCTCGCCGTCCAGGTGCGGGAACAGCACCGAGTCCTCGCCCTCGTGGTGCGCGTGAAGCGCGTCGCAGAACGCCAGGCAGTGCTCCCGCAGCTCCGGCGCCCCCTGAGTCCCTTGGCGCAGGGCGGTGAGCTGCCGCCGGAACCCGTCGTGCAGCTTCACCAGCTCATCACCCAGCGCGACCAGTCGCTCCGTCATGCTGCCCCTTCCGTCTATTTTTTATACGCGTATAGAAAATAGCATCCGGGAGAACCGCTCGCCACGCCCCCTCCGGCGTGAAACGGCCGAGACCTGATGATTCGGTGGACAGAAGCAGGACGACAATGCGAAGCGGCCTGGCGATCGGCCGCCGGAGCGCGACCACCCGCCCGCATGGCGCCGGCCTGCGACCGGACGAACGCCGCCACCGCCTACCGGCTGGCCTGCGAAGGCACCGCCCTGCTCTGGCGGGGCGACTTCCACAACGCCCGCCAGCTCCTCGGCGCGCTCGGCCGCCGCTGCGCACCCGCCCCCGCCGGAGCCGGCTTCCACCGCTACCGCTCAGCCCGGTCACAGCGGGCGCACCCTCGGCATGCTCCTCGTCCCGCTCGACGCCGGCCACACCATCCCGCTGCGCCGCGCCCCCGACGTCCGCGAGGCCTGCGAGCAGGTGTACGGACCCGCGACCGGCCCCGCCGTCACCCCGCACCGCGAACTCCTCGGCGCCCACGAATGGCTCCGCAAGGGCGTCGACGTCCCCGCCCTCGGCGACCGCATCCACCCCTCCACGGTGTCTTCTCCCCGGTACGCGGCGAGTACGTGAACCTGGTCGCCGAGGCGCCCCTGCCGTCCGGACGCGCCGCCTTCGACATCGGCACCGGCACCGGAGTGCTGGCGGCCCTCCTGGCCCGTCGCGGCGCTCGACCATGCCGTCCACGACCCGGGCGGCCGCATGCTCACCGGCTTCCTCGACGGCCTCGGCGACCACCTGGAGCCGGGCGGCGAAGGCCGGCTGGTGCTGTCCGACCTCGCCGAACGCCTCGGCCTCCGAGAGCCCGGCGACCTCGGGGCGGCGGTCTCGGCGGCGGGGCTGCGCATCAAGGACCGCCTCGACACCCGCCCCGTGCACCCCCGCGCCTCCGACCCCACGGACCCCCTCATGGCCGCCCGTTCACAAGAGACCATCATCCTCTGGCGCCACACCCACGGCTGACCTCCAGCGGAAAGGCTCCGCACCTCTCCGGAGAGGTCATCAAGCCTGCGGCGTCATCAGACCAATCCCGGCAATTCGGTTGCTCCGGCTACGGCAGCGAAGTCCAATGGCGATAGACCTTGATCTCGCGCTCAACACCCGCGCCCGAGGGAGTCGCGCATGACCCGGGAGCAAGTGGAACAGGCGTTACGCCGAGCGGAGCAGCTGACCGACGAGGCCAGGACCAGCCTCGACCGGGCGGTGACGCTGATGGCGCAGAACGTATGGACGGGGCCGGCCGCGCGCCGATTCGGCGAGGACCTGACCGCCCGGCGGCAGGTCCTGCTCCGGGCCTGCACCGAGGCGGTGGACGAACTCCGAGCTCTGCTCGCCCGCACCCCCGCGGACCGCACCGGCTGAGCCATGGGCGAACTCGAAGGCATGGTCCCTGAGGGAGTCCGAGCGCTGAAGGCGTCCATGCAGTCGGCGGAGGCGTCACTCGCGTCCATCGGCGACGAACTGTGGGAACTGCTGCGTGGCGCCTGGCTTTCGCCGATGGCGGCCAACACGATCCGCCAGGTGGCGGCGTGGGCCGGACAGCAGGGGCCGGAGATCAACCGGCGATTACTGCTCCTGGAGCGGATCGAGCTCGACAGGCCGGATCTGTTCGGCGGCGGCAAACCGGTCATGGTCGACGAGTCGTTGCTCGCCCCCGGCGCGGTGCTTCCGGTGACCGGCGGCTTCTGGGACCGCCTGGGTCAGCAGCTTCAGGCCACCTTCGACCCCGAGCTGAACTCCGGCGACTCGATGATCGAAGTGGTCAAGGGCGCCGTGGAGGGTGTGGCCGGAGCGGGCGAAACGGTGCTCAAGCTCACCCCCAACCGGGTGATCTTCGACCGCATGGGGTGGGAACGCGACATCAACGACGTCGCGCAGGCGGTGGTGTCCGGCGTCCAGGATCCGATCGGGTTCGCCAAGGCGGCGGTGGACTGGGACACCTGGGCGTCCAACCCCGAACGAGCCTTCGGCCGTCTTGTCCCGGACATCCTGGCCGCCCTGGGATCGGGCGGCGCCAGCACCGCGGTCTCAGGCACCACCCGGGCCGTAGGACTCCTGGGCAAGGCGGCCAAGAGTGTGACCAAGCCCAAGCCCTCGACCCCGCACACCGGGGATCGCCTCTCCGGCGAGGACACCCCGCCGGACGCCTCGAAAGGCACACCGACGGTCACGGGTGCGAACCCGCTGGACCACGCTCTACGACACGCCACCAACGCCGAGGGACGCGCCTGGGCTCGCGACAACATGCCCCTACCGGATGTGACCCCTGAGCAGCTGCGGGCGCTGGAGTTCTACGGCGGCATCGGCCATCGGAGGATCAACGAGGCTCTGCGCGCCAGGGCCGCTGATCCCGACGCCGTCTGGTCTCCGGTCGTCGCCGACGAGATCGCCGCCATCGACCGGGCGATCGCCGTGTCCCGTCTTCCGTCCGACGTGGTCCTGCACAGAGGCGTGGGCTCCAAATACCTGGAGGCGTTGAACGTCGACATCAGGTCGCCCCGCGAGATGGAAGCCCTGGAAGGCCGCGTGATCACCGAAGCGGGATATCTGAGCACGAGCGTGGGGCGGCGAGCCGGGTTCGACGGGGATCTCCGCATGATGTTCCGGGTCCCCAAGGGACACGCTGCGATCAACTTGTTCCCCGTCACCAAGCTGCGCAACGAACGTGAAATCCTCCTCCGCCGCGACACCTCGTACGTCGTGCGCGCTGTGTACCGTAAGGACGGTCAGTGGTACATGGAGGCGGACGTGGTGCCGGACGGCTGGACCAAGCCGCCCGACTGGGAGGCCACGCCGTCCATGGACGCCGACGTCGGATGGAAGGGACCTCCCGATGACTGAGAATCCGAATCCTCGTTTCCACGATGTCATTCCCGCGTTCGCCTCCGAGAACGACTCCTACGACTTCAAGGCCACGGGCCCGGTTCGGCAGGCGGCGGTGCACGATCGGAGCGGGGTCCTGCTCGGGCACGTATGGACCGACGGCCGCCAGGCCGCGGGATTCACCCGCGTGGAGGACGCCACCCGCGACATGGCACGGGCTGGGGGCCGGATTCGCCGGATACTTGCCGAGGCCTACAAGGCGGGGGTCCATCCCGGTGAACTGTTCGATCCTGCCCTGTACGCGCCCGACTTCGAGCTGCGCGTGGAGCCCTGATGTGACGTTCCTCTCTGGCCCATGTCACCGCCCTCGTCACCGTGAGCGCGGAGCCTCCTCGGGGGTGCCGGTGCGGGGGGTGGTGAAGGTGCGGCGGTAGGCGGAGGGGGTGGTGTGCATGGCCCGGGTGAAGTGGTGGCGGAAGGTGACCGGGCTTTCGAAGCCTACGGCGGCGCCGACCTCCTCGACCGGGGCGGCCGTGGACTCCAGGAGGGGGAGGCTGGCGGCGATGCGCTGGGCGATGACCCAGCGGAGCGGGCTGGTGCCGGTCTGACGCTTGAAGTGCCGGATGAAGGAGCGTTCCGAGAGGCTTGCCGCTCTGGCCAGGTCGGCGACGGTGATGGGGTGGGCCAGGTGGGCGAGGGCCCAGGACATGGCGCGGGACACGGCGTCGTCGCCGCCGACCGGCGTCACCGCCGCCTCCACGTACTGGGCCTGGCCGCCTTCCCGGTGTGGGGGGATGACGAGGCGGCGGGCGACGGCGTTGGCGACGCCGGGGCCGTGGTCGGCGCGGATGAGGTGGAGGAGCAGGTCGAGGCCGGCGGCGCTGCCGGCGCTGGTCAGCACGTCGCCGCCGTCCACGTACAGGACCGAGGGGTTGACCTGGACGGTGGGGAAGCGTTCGCGGAGGAGGGGCGCGTACTTCCAGTGGGTGGTGGCCTCGCGTCCGTCGAGGAGGCCGGCGGCGGCGAGGGCGAACGCGCCGGAGCAGATCGACACCATGCGCGCGCCGCGCTCGTGGGCCTGGCGCAGGGCGGCGACGAGGGGCGCGGAGACGGGGCCGCGGACGTCGGCGACGCCGGGCACGATGACGGTGCCGGCCGAGGCGAGCGTGTCGAGGCCGTGTTCGGCGTGGAGGGTGAAGCCGCCGACGGCGCGCAGCGGCCCGGCGGTCTCGGCGCAGACCTTGAGGTCGTACCAGGGGACGCCGAGCTCGGGCCGGGGCAGGCCGAAGATCTCCACCACGCAGCCGAGCTCGAACGGCGACATCCGGTCGAAGGCGAGGACGGCGACCGTGGGAGGCGGAGCGGGCGGGGGCATGTCCGGATGTTAGCCCGCGCCTCTCAGCGGCAGAGAACTGGTCATGTACATACAGGGCGTGCAGACCGTTCTGCCGGACCACCGCTACGAGCAGGAGGAGATCACCGAGGCGTTCTCCCAGCTCACGGCGGCGGACGGGGAGCTGCTCAAGCGCTTCCACAGCGCCACCGGCGTCACCGGGAGGAACCTGGCGCTGCC
Organism: Nonomuraea sp. NPDC023979; assembly: GCF_040639085.1. NCBI lineage: Bacteria > Bacillati > Actinomycetota > Actinomycetes > Streptosporangiales > Streptosporangiaceae > Nonomuraea > Nonomuraea sp. NPDC023979. The sequence goes on along the minus strand of NZ_JBEZZG010000015.1, from coordinate 107,642 downwards.
GCTCGAGGACTATCCGAAACTCGACTCGTTCGAGCGGGCCAACGAGATGTACGTCGAGATCGCCCTGGACCTGGGGGAGCGGGCGATCGCGGGGGCGCTGGAGAGGGCGGGGCTGCCGCCGGAGAAGGTCGACCATCTGGTGTTCTGCTCCACGACGGGGCTGGCGACGCCGTCGCTGGACGCGCGGCTGGCCAAGCGGGCGGGGTTGCGCGCGGATGTGAAGCGGGTGCCGGTGTTCGGGCTGGGCTGCGCGGCGGGGGCGTCCGGGCTGTCGCGGTTGCACGACTATCTGCGTGGCTGGCCGGAGCAGACGGCGTTGCTGGTGTGCGTGGAGCTGTGCTCGCTGACGATCCAGCGGGACGACACCTCGATCGCGAACCTGGTCGCGAGCGGGCTGTTCGGGGACGGGGCGGGGGCGGTGGTCGCGACGGGGCACGGCGAGGGCAGGGAGGTCGTGGCGACGCGCAGCAAGCTCTATCCGGACACCGAGCACCTGATGGGCTGGGAGGTGGGCGGTCACGGCTTCCGCATCGTGCTGGACGCCGGGCTGCCCGAGTTCGTGGAGTCGGTGCTGGCGGGGGACATCAGGGCGTTCCTCGCGGATTACGGGCTGACGCCCGACCAGGTGGGCACCTGGATCTGCCATCCGGGCGGCCCCAAGGTGATCGACAAGATCGTGGCGAACCTGGCGCTGCCGCCGGAGGCGCTGGAGGTGACCTGGCGGTCGCTGCGCGAGCACGGCAACCTGTCGTCGGTGTCGGTGCTGCACGTGCTGCAGGAGACGCGCGGCCGCACGGGGGAGCCGGCCGTGCTGCTCGCCCTGGGGCCGGGGTTCTCCGCCGAGCTGCTCCTGCTGCACTGGTGAGCGCGTACCTGGTCCTGATCGGGCTGGTCGTCGTGGAACGGCTGGCCGAGCTGGTGGTGGCCCGCCGCAACCTGGCGTGGGCGCGCTCGCGGGGCGGGGTCGAGCACGGCGGGCGGCACTATCCGTGGATCGTCGCGGCGCACGTGGGCCTGCTGGTGGCGGCGCCGGCGGAGGTGTGGCTGCTGGGGCGGCCGTTCCTGCCGGCGCTGGGCTGGCCGATGCTCGCGCTCGTGCTGCTCGCCCAGGCGTTGCGCTGGTGGTGCATCGCCAGCCTGGGCAGGCGCTGGAACACGCGGGTGGTCGTGCTGCCGGGCGTGCCGCTCGTCACGTCGGGGCCGTACCGGTGGCTGCGCCATCCCAACTACGTCGCGGTGGTCGTGGAGGGGATCGCGCTGCCGCTGGTGCACACCGCGTGGCTGACCGCGCTCGCCTTCACCGTGGCGAACGCGGCCCTGCTCACGGTGCGGATCAGGGTGGAGGAGCGGGCGCTGGCCTGATCAGGGCTTGGAGACGGGGATCCGTTCCAGGCCCTCGGGCTCCTTGCCGGGGTACGTGCCGGTCAGGAGGGTGCTGACCGTGTAGAGGTGCCAGGCGGTGGCGGGCTTCTTGACCACCGGGTCGGCGAACAGGGCGCGCACCTCGTCCGGGTTCACCACGGGGGTGAGCGCGTCGAGGTGGCCGAGCACCTGCTGCCGCAGCACGTCGGTGAGGTCGGGGCCGGGGCTGGTGCGCCAGCTCCAGCCGCCGCCGGTCTTGGTCGTCGGCATGTGGGGCGGCGGTACGTGGGTCCGTTCCCACCAGCGGGGCGGCTTCATCCCTTCGACGAACCGCCACGGCTTCCCTTCGATGGGGACATCCCTCAGCTCGGGGGCGAATCTCAAAATAAGCGAATAAATCACCTCTTCCGAGAGTCGCCAGCCCTGGTCCAGCGCCAGCGCGGCCCGTACCACCCGGTTGTCCAGGAACGGCCGGACCGGGTCACCCCGCCGCAGCGACCCCGCGCGGGCGCTGGCCTGCCAGCGGCCGACCTTGTACCAGATGTAGATGTGGTCCAGCGCCTCCAGCCGGTTCTTGCGCGCCTGCCAGGGCTTGGCGAGGGCGCGGGCGTGCTCGTTCGCCTCGGCGGTGAACAGCTTCTCGTCCTTGTAGAACGTGTTGTTGATCCGGCGCAGCAGGGCCTTGTCGCTCAGGTCGGTCTGGAGCAGGTTCAGGCTGCCCGCGCGCAGCGTCTCACCGCTCTGCCCGGACATGGTGGGCTTGCCGGAGTAGGGGAGGTAGCTCACGATCGTCTCGTACGCCGACGTCATGCCCTCGCAGGTGCGCAGCGTCTCCCACGCCCGGCTCAGCGGGTGCTCCACCAGCACGGCGTCACGCTCGGCGGTCTGCTGCGGGGCGATCACCGTGTGCTCGACCTTGAGCTGGGTGGCGATCTGCCGGGCCAGGATCACGTCCGGATGCGTGTCGAGCCCGTTCGTGGTCACCCGGAACGGCACCCGCGCGGCGTGCAGCAGCGCGGCCAGGATGCGGGTGTCGCGCCCGCCGGTCAGCGCCAGGTTGACCGGCTCGCCCAGGTCGCGCAGCGGCGCGACGGTCGCCAGCAGCGCGTCGGCCAGCTCGCCGATCGCCGCCCGCTTGCGCCGCGCCGTGTCCGGCGCGCCCGCCGCCTCCGGCAGCGGCGTCTCGGTGATCGTCCGCTTCCCGTCGCGCACGTCGATCCGCGAGCTCGGGCGCAGCGCCGTCACTCCCCGGTACGGCGTCTCGTCCGACAGGAAGAAGCCCTGGCGGATCATCGTCTGGAGGGCGAGCACGTCATGGTCGATCCGGTCGGCCTGCTGCGCCGCCAGGTGCACGAGCAGCGCCCGGCTGCCCACCACGTGCAGCTCGGGCGTCTCGGCGTAGAAGACCGGGCAGACGCGGTTGATCGCGGTCGCGGCCGACAGCTCGCCGTCGCGCGCCACCCAGGCGGAGAAGCAGCCGCCCACGTCGCCGGCCGACGGGTCGCCGAGCAGCCGGTTGGCGTCGGCCGGGTCGGCCAGGTGGCCGTTCAGCCCGAGGACCCGCCCGCCGCTCTCGGTGAGCAGCGGGGGCTGCCGGGAGTCGTCGGGCTCGTTCGACCAGCCGAACAGCGACACCCCCCGGCCGTGCCACTCGCCGCCCCGGATCACCTCGGGAGGCACCGGGAAGGCGGTCTCGATAACGGATCGGACCTTGTCCAGGACACGGGCGGGGATCTCGTGGCCCTTCGCGGCCAGCCCCAAATAGACGCGCACGACGACCATGCCTACCGGATATCACCGGTTCACCACAATCGATCACGTGTGGATCGCGGTTTGCCGTCGCTTGCGTCACCGGCCCGGCCACACCGGGGATCGGAGCCGTCATACGGCCTGGAGGTGGCAAAAGCGATGAAATTTCGTCCGTTAATGGCAACTGTCGGAATCGCCGGGCTGCTCGCGCTCGCCGCATGCGGCGGCCCCGGAGGTCAGCCCAGCGCCGGCGAGCGAGCGGCCCCCCAGGAAGCCCCCCGGGCCACGGCCCAGGCCGAGGACCAGACAGGGCAGGACCGGACCGGGCAGGACCAGGACGACCGGAAGAACGAGGAACAGGACACGGCCCAGGCGCAGATCTCCACGTTCGCCCTGGACGTGGACACCGCCTCGTACGCCTACACGCGCCGCGTCCTCCAGGAGGGCCGCTGGCCCGAGCCCGCCCGGATCCGGCCCGAGGAGTTCGTCAACTCCTTCAAGCAGGACTACGCCGAACCCCCGGACGACGGCTTCACCGTTCACACCGACGGCGCCCGCCTCGACACGCCGGGGCAGGCCGTCCTGCGCGTCGGCCTGCAGACCCGCCGCTCCTCCGCCGAGGCCCGGCGCCCCGCCAACCTCACCTTCGTCATCGACGTCTCCGGCTCCATGGCCGAGACCGGCCGCCTGGACCTGGTCAAGCAGGCCCTGCACACGCTGCTCGACCAGCTCGCCCCCGGTGACCAGGTCTCCGTCGTGGCCTTCAGCGACCAGGCCAGGGTGCTGGCCACGATGACCCCGCTCACCGCCAGGGACGACCTGCACCGGGCCGTCGACCAGCTCACCACCGAAGGCGGCACCAACCTGGAGGCGGGCCTCGTCCTCGGCTACCGGGAGGCCGCCGCCGCGCACCGCCCCGCCGCCACGAACCGCGTCATCCTGCTCTCCGACGGCCTGGCCAACCAGGGCAGCACCGCCTGGCAGGCCATCCTCGACCGGGTCAAGGAGCACGCCGGGCGGCGGATCACGCTCCTGACCGTCGGCGTCGGCCGCGAGTACGGCGACGAGCTGATGGAGCAGCTCGCCGACAACGGCGACGGCGCGGCCGTCTACGTCTCCACCCAGGAGGAGGCCGACAAGATCTTCGCCGCCCAGCTGCCCGCCAGCATCGAGCTGCGCGCCCGCGACGCCAAGGCGCAGGTCGTCTTCAACCCGTCGGTGGTGGAGAGTTACCGGCTGCTCGGCTACGAGAACCGCGCCCTGGCCACCGAGGAGTTCCGTGACGACTCGCGTGACGGCGGCGAGATCGGCCCTGGCCACGCGGTCACCGCGCTGTACTCCGTACGCCTCAAGGCCGGAGCCGAAGGCCAGCTCGCCACCGCCACCGTGCGCTGGCAGGACCCCGACACCCGCGCCCCCAGCGAGGCCACCGGGGCGGTGACCGTCGCCGACCTGGCGGAGACCCTGTGGCAGGGCGCGCCGCTGCGGCTGCAGGTCGACGTGCTGGCCGCCGCGTTCGCCCTCCACATGCGCGACGGGGAGGCGTTCGGGCTCGGCCTGCCCGCGCTCGGCGAGCACGCCAGGCGGCTGGCGGGCGCGGCCGAGGACCCGATGGTGGGCGAGCTGGCCGATCTCATCGCCAAGGCGGGCGCCGTGACCTCCTGAAACGCCGTCCGGCGGCGCGCGGGCCGGGCGCGCCGCCGGATAAAGGCGTACAGAGGGGTGGCTGGAGTCCGTTAGACTGATGCACGCATCGCAAGGGGCTATGGCGCAGTTGGTAGCGCGCCTCCATGGCATGGAGGAGGTCTGGGGTTCGAATCCCCATAGCTCCACCCCTCATCGCGGCCCTCTCGGGGCCGCCGTCCGTCACAGGCCCAGAGAGGCGAGTTCCGCCCTGGTCGTGACGCCCAGCTTGGGATACGCCTTGTAGAGATGGTGCCCGACGGTGCGCGGGCTCACGAACAGCCGCTCGGCGATCTCCCTGTTGCTCAGCCCGGTCGCCGCCAGCCGCACGCTCTGCAGCTCCTGCGGGGTGAGCCGGTCGGCCAGCCCCGCCGCGTGGTCGCGCGCCGCACGGGTCTCCCCGGTGGCGCGCAGCTCGGCCCGCGCCCGCTCCGCCCAGGGACGCGCGCCCAGCCGCTCGAACGTCTCGGCCGCGCCCCGCAGGTGCGCGCGGGCGTCGGCGGTGCGCCGGTCACGCCGCAGCCGCTCGCCGTAGAGCAGCGCGGTCCGTGCCTGCTCGAACGGGTAGGTCCGCATCCGTACGGCCTGCTCGAACAGGCCGGCGTCGTCGGCGATCAGCGCCCGGCAGCGCAGCGCCACGGCCTCGGCCCACGGCTGCGCGACCCGGCCGGCCCAGGACGCGAACAGCCGGGTCGCGGCCTCGGCGGGCCCCCTGCGCCCGAGCCGCACCGCCGCCTCGACCAGGATCGGCAGGTGCCCCATCACCCCCATCGGCCGCGAACCGGACACCACCGACTCCATCCGGTCCAGCGCCGCCTCGTGCCGCCCCAGGCCCAGGTCGAGCAGGCTCAGCGCGACCACCGCGTGCACCGCGCTCGGCGCGAGGTCACGCTCGATCGCCTCGGCCGCCAGCTCCCGGCAGCGCTCCTCGTCGCCCTCGACGGCGGCCAGCTCCGCCAGGGTCACCGACAGCTCGATGCGCGGCATGCGCTGGCAGGTGTCGGCGGCGATCTGCAGCCCGTCGGCCAGCGTGGCACGCGCGTCGGCGTGGCGGCCGGTGAACAGCAGGGTCCGCGCCAGCACGGCCTGCACGGCGGGCAGCACGCCGAGCGCCCCCCGCGCCCGGCACTCCCGCTCCAGCGCGGAAGCCAGGCGCATCGCGCCCTCCATGTCGCCGATGACCAGGTGCAGCCGGGCGAACAGCAGCCGGTCCTGGAGGTCGTCGTGCGGCGGCCCGGCCAGCAGCTCCCTCAGCGTCTCGATGCCGCCGTCGTCGAGCCGGTTGGTGGCCAGCGCCGCCGTGGCCAGCCGGTGCACGTCGGAGTCAGGCGGCACGCAGGCGGCGATCCGGTCGAGCGCCGCGAAGTCGTTGGCCCGCCAGGCCGCCCGCGCGGCGCCGCGCAGCAGGGCGGGCAGCTCCGCCGGGGTGACCTGCCCGGCCGACTCGAACAGCAGGGCGTGCGCCTCCTCCGTCCGGCCCAGCCCGTCGGCGATCACCGCCTTGAGCGCGGCGGCCTCCGCCGAGGCGCCGACCTGGCCGGTCAGGCGGTCGGCCCGCTCGAACTGGCCCGCGTCGGCGGCGGCGCGGGCCGCGGCCAGCAGCCTGCGCTCACGCGTGACCGGGTCGGGGGTGAGGGCGGCGGCGCGTTCGTAGGCGGCGGCGACGGCCGCGTGGCCGCGCCGCTCCCCGGCCCGCAGCGCCGTGCTCTCCAGAGCGGCGGCCACCCGCTCGTCGGGGCCCGTCGCCGCCGCCGCGAGATGCCAGGCCCGCCGGTCGCCGTCCAGGACCTCCGCCAGCGCGCGGTGCGCCTCGGCCCGCCGGCTGGCCGTCGCCCCCTGGTAGGCGGCGCTCCTCATCAGCGGATGGCCGAAGACGAGCCGGTCGCCGTCGATCCGCAGCAGCCCGGCCGCCTCCGCCGGGTCGAGGTCGGGCAGGCCCGCGCCCAGCCGCCCGGCGGCCCGCAGGACGGCGGCCGGCTCGCCGGTGTCGTCGGCCGCCGCCACCAGCAGCACCGTCCGCGTCGCCGCGGGCAGCTCGCCGATCCGGTCGCCGAACGTCCGCACGATCCTGTCCTGTACGGGGACGGGCCCGGGACCCGGCGTGATCCCGCCCGCGTCACGACCCCGGCGGGCCCGGGCCAGCACGCGCAGCGCCAGCGGGTTGCCGTCCGCCTCGGCCAGCACCTCCTCGCGCACGTGCGGCGGCAGGTCGCCGACCAGCGCCCGCGCCGCCTCACCCGTCAGGCCGCCCAGGCGCAGCTCCGGCAGCCCCGTCGTGGGGAAGCCGGGAGCGTGCGGCTCGCGTACGGCGAACATCATCACCACGCCCTCGGCCCGCAGCCGGCGCGCGGCGAACAGCAGGGCGGCGGCGGAGGCGCTGTCGAGCCACTGGGCGTCGTCGACCAGGCACAGCAGCGGCGCCCGCTCGGCCAGCAGGCCGAGCACCGCCAGCCCGATCATGAACGTGTCGCCGTCACCGTCACTCTCGGCCAGCCCGAGCGCGCCCGCGAGCGCGGCGGCCTGGCGGGGCGGGAGGGCGTCGAGGCGGTCGAGGAGGCCGCCGGTGAGCAGGCTGAGCCCGGCGTACGGCAGCTCGCTCTCCGCCTCGATCCCGGTCGCGCGGAGCACCTGCATGTCGTGGGCTCGGGCCAGGCCGGCGGTGTGGTCGAGCAGCGCCGTCTTGCCGATGCCCGCCTCGCCGCGGACGACCAGCGCCCCGCTCGTGCCCTCGCGGGCGGCGGCGAGCAGGGCGCCGACCGCCGCCTTCTCCTCCGTCCGCCCCCGCAGCATGCCTCAGAGGCTACCGCCAGTGATCGGCCGCCCAGGCGCGGTAGGTCCTGGCCGGGCGGCCGGTGAGCTCCTCGACGGTCGCGGTGACCGGCTCGGGCTCAGGAGCCGGGCCCGTCATCCTGGCGACCAGCCCCTCGGCCACCTCGGCTCCGAAGACGGCCGCGTACTGCTCCCTGACCTCCTCCGGGGACGGCTGCTCGAAGCGCAGCTCGCGCCCCAGCACCTCCGACAGCACGGCCACCCGCTCGGGCGCGGTCAGCGCCTGCGGCCCGGTCAGCACGTGGGCCGTCCCGTCGTGCCCCTCGCCCGTGAGGACGCGCACGGCCGCGGCCGCCACGTCGGCCTCGTGGATGTGGGACCGCGCCCACCCGGCGGACGGCTCGCGGACCACGCCGTCGCGCCGGATGCCGTCGGCCCACTTGAGGTCGTTGGCCGCCAGCCCGGTGATGCGCAGGAACGTCCACGCCGAGGCATGCTCCCTGATCAGCCGCTCGATCTCGGCGTGCGAGGCGTTGATCGGGTCGGCCGCGCCCGCCGCCGCGGAGGAGAAGTAGACGACGTGCCTGCCCGCCAGCGTCTTGATCGTCTCGGGCGCGGCGTGGTCGGCCCGGAGCGTCGGCCAGACGAGGAAGACCTTGCTCACGCCCTCCAGCACCGCGTCGAGCGAGCCCGGCACGGCCAGATCGCCCTCGGCCACCGGCACGGGCAGCCGCGCCCGGCCTCCGTCACGGGCCAGCGCCCGCACCCCCGGCACCCCGGCCGCCGTCAGCTGCCTGACGACCTCGCCGCCCACGCGGCCTGTCGCCCCTGTCACCAGAATCATCCCTCGACGGTAGGAGCGGCCCTGCCCGGTCAGCATCAGTCGATCGACTGATGCTGACGGTCCCGGCGCGACCGTAGCGTCGGCGTCATGAACGAGACGATTCTGGTGACAGGCGCCACCGGCCACACCGGCGGGCACGTGGTGCGGCAGTTGCACGAGCGCGGCGGCGTGACGATCAAGGCGTTGACCAGGGACCCCGCCAAGGCGGAGTTCCCCGAAGGGGTGCTGGCGGTCAAGGGCGACCTGAGCGATCCCGCCTCCCTCGACGAGGCGCTGGAGGGCGTGAGCAAGGTCTTCCTGGTGTGGCCGACGATGTTCGCCGAGCGGTCGCCCGGTGTGGTGATCCCGAAGCTGGCGGCCCGGGCACGCCGGATCGTCTACCTGTCGGCGGGCGGCGCCGAGACCAACGACGACCCGGACAACGCCTCGCACGGCCGGATCGAGCAACTGATCAGGCAGCACGCCGAGGAGTGGACGTTCCTGAGGTCCGGCGGCCACATGAGCAACGACCTCGGCTCCCCGGTGCCCGCCGACGGCGTGGTGCGCGGGCCGTTCCTGAGCTGGGCGCGCTCGCAGATCCACCCCCGTGACCTCGCCGCGGTGGGCGTGCGGGCGCTGCTCACCGACGACCTGCTCAACACGGCGACGCCGATGCTGACCGGCGAGGAGCTGATGACCGGCGCCGAGCGGATCCAGGTCGTGGCCGAGCTGGTCGGCAGGCCGGTGAAGAGCGTGGAGGAGCTCGCGCCCGAGGAGGCCAGGGAGTGGTTCCTGGCGTGGGTGCCGCCGGAGGACGTGGACGCCGTCATGGCGACCATGAAGGAGGTCGCCTCGCGGCCCGAGCCGGTCGTCCTGGCCGTCCGGGAGATCCTCGGCCGGCCGGCTACGCCCTACCGGGAGTGGGTGCTCGACCACCTGCCGGCGTTCGTGGAGCCGACGGCCGAGGGTGTCGGCCTGGCCTTCGTCAGCCTGGTCAACCGGGGCGAGAGCGCCGCCGTGACCCGCCACCTGATGACGTCCGGCCAGGTGAGCGGGCCCGTCGAGGGGCCCTACCTGCGGGCGGGCGACGACCGGTTCGCCGTGCGGTTCACCGCCGAGTCCGCCGTCGGCCTCTACACCGTGCGCGACGGGCGGATCGTCGCCGAGGAGCGCTTCTCCACGCCGTGAACCCCGGGGCCCGGCTCGCCCGGCCGGCGCGAGGACTGCTATGAAGGCAGGCCGGGAGAAAAGGGGCGTCTTGCTGGAGACCTTGACCTTCGTGCTGCTGATCGGCCTGTTGCTGCTGGCGCTGGCCTGGCCGGTGGCGGTGCTCGCCGTTCTCGCGCTCGCCGCCCTGTCCTGGTGGCGCCACGGGCGGCGGCCGGCGTGGGCGCCGCCCGCCGTGGCGGCGGCCACGGCCCTCGCCGCCTACGGCTACGGGCTGAGCACGACGACGTTCGGGGCGTGGACGGACCCGGACGACCGGTGCGGGCTGGCCAGGCCCGACCTGTACGCCTACGGCCATCGCGGCCCGGAGTCCGGGGCGCTGAGCATGTGGCCGCTGGGCGACACCACGTGCGGCCCCGACCTGGTGCCCGGCTTCGTCAATCCGCTGATCGCGGGATCGGTTACGGTGGCGGTGGCGGCCACGGTGGCGCTGGTGGCCCGGCGTCGCCGGGCGGCGCTCGCGGGGGAGCGGGGCTAGTCCTTGGGGCTGGTCTTCGAGTCGAGCCAGTCGTCGATCAGCGCGGTGAAGTCCTCGCCCGTGTGGTGGTTGACCCAGGCGGTGAACGACGCCCGGTCCTGGCCGGTGTTGCGGTGCTCCTGGGCCCAGGCGCGGGTCATGGCGAAGAACCGCTCGTCGCCGATCCGCTCGCGGATCTCGTGCAGCATCAGCGCGGGGCCGTAGTAGATGTTGCTCCCCGCGAACCAGTCGCGCCGGTAGTCGCCGGGCGGACCCTGCCTCTTGCGCAGGTCCCTCTCGTGCACGCGCATGTCGGCCATGAGCTCGTCCATCGTGCCCGGCTCGTGGTCGGCGTGCCACTGGAGCTCGAAGTACATGGCGAAGCCCTCGTTCAGCCACACGTCCTTCCAGGTGCGCGGGCCGACGCTGTCGCCGAACCACTGGTGGGCGAGCTCGTGCAGCACCACGGAGGGCTTCAGGTACTCGCCGCCGAGGGTGATCATCTGCTGGGTCTCCATGCCGGTCTCGCTGGTGGAGACCAGACCGGCGCTGGGGAAGGGGTACGGGCCCACCCTCTTCTCCATCCAGCGGATCAGCTCCGGCGTCCGGCGGGCCACCGGCAGGGCGGTCCTGGCGTCGCCGGGGCGGATCCAGTAGGTGATCGGGAGGCCGCGCGGCCCCTTGTCCCGGTGCAGCCGGTACCGGTCGGCGGTGAAGAGCGTCAGGTAGCTGGCGACCGGGTCGGTCGACCTCCACAGGTAGGTGGCCTTGCCGCCCTTCTCGCTCCTGCCCCGGTACGTGCCGTGCGCGACGCCCGCCCAGCCCTTGGGTACGGTGATGGCGACGTCGTAGAGCGCCTCGTCCGACGGGTGGTCGTTCACCGGGAACCAGGTGAAGGCGCCGTAGGGCTCCTGCAGCGCCCAGATGGACCCGTCGAACTGCGGCTGGGCGCCGAGGTATCGGAGGTCGTAGCGCCGCTGCCCGGAGGCGTGCGGCTCGGGCATGCCGTGATAGCGGACGACGACCCGGGCGCCCTGGTCGGCGGCGAGCTGGGCGGGCAGCGGGATCGTCAGGTCGTCCTTGCGCCGCTGCGGCTTGACGGCCCTGCCGTCCACGGTCACCTTGTCGATCTTGAGGGCGTGGCCGAAGTCGAGCCTGATCTCGCTGATCGGCTCCACGGCCCGCAGGGTGAGCGTGGCGGTGCCCGTCAGGGTGTGGGCGGACGGCTTCCAGCCCAGCTTGAGGTCGTAGTGGAGCACGTCGATCGACGGGTTGCCGTAGGCCGGGTAGACGGGATCCTCGACCGGCTGCGAGCGTCCCTTGGCGTAGGGGGTCAGGTCCACCGGTGGGGAGGCGGTGACCGCCGAGGCGGTGCCGCCGCTGGTGGCGGTCAGCGCCGCAGCCAGGACGAATATGGATAATCTCCGCATCCGCGTCAGCCTAGGGATCTTGGGAGCGCGTGTCGAGACGCGTCAGGACATGACGTACAAGACCCTTTTGGTATGGGGTGGGACGGTGGAGCCGCGTTACCCTGCGCTCAGAATCGGGTTCTGAGCCATAGGGAGAGCCATGCCGGACAACCTCGTCTTCCGCCAGCCCCCGACCTTCGACAGCCTGGAGGAGGAGCGACTGCATCGCAAGCAGCGGCTCGCGGCGGCGCTGCGCATCTTCGGCAAGTTCGGCTTCGAGGAGGGGATCGCCGGGCACATCACCGCCCGCGACCCGGAGCTGACCGACCACTTCTGGGTCAACCCGTTCGGCATGTCGTTCAAGCACATCACGGTCAGCGACCTGCTGCTCGTCGACCACGACGGCAACGTGGTCGAGGGTGACCGGCCGGTCAACCGGGCGGCGTTCGCCATCCACTCCCAGGTGCACCAGGCCAGGCCCGACGTGGTCGCGGCGGCGCACAGCCACTCGGTCTACGGGCGGGCCCTGTCGGCGCTCGGCCAGACCATCGAGCCGATCACCCAGGACGCCTGCGCCTTCTACCGGGACAACGCGCTGTTCGACGACTACACGGGCGTGGTGACCGAGGTGGAGGAGGGCAAGCGCATCGCCGCCGCGCTGGGCGGCAACAAGGCCGTCGTGCTGCGCAACCACGGCCTGCTCACGGTCGGGGAGACGGTCGACTCGGCCGTCTGGTGGTTCGTCACGATGGAACGCTCGGCCCAGGTGCAGCTCGTCGCCAAGGCCGCCGGGCAGGTCGTGCCCATCGAACCGGCCAACGCCGCGCTCACCCATTCGCAGGTCGGCACCGAGCTGGCCGGCTGGGTGAGCTTCCAGCCGCTGCACGACCAGATCGTCCGCGAGCAGCCCGACCTGTTCGACTGACGGCTAGGCGCGGGCCACGCCGGCCAGGATGCCCGGCCGCTTCAGGTCGGGCGCGGCCGGCGGCGCCTGCGGGTCCCAGTCGGCGACCGGGACGAGGCCCGGCTCCAGCAGGTCGAGGTCGCCGAAGAAGCCGGCGATCTGGTCGCGGTCGCGTCGCGCGATGCCGCCCGCCGCCGTCGCCGCGTAGACCTGCTGGCCGGAGCGCGCCACCCCGTCGTCGGCGTCGCCCGCGTAGATGTGCGACAGCACCAGGTGGCAGCCCGGCCGCAGCCGCTCGCGGATCCGCGCGGTGACGCGCGCCGCCTCGGCGTCGTCGGTGACGAAGTGCAGCACCGCCACCAGCAGCACCGCGTACGGGCGCGTCAGGTCGAGGTGGCCGGTGACGCGCGGGTCGTCGAAGATCGCGTCGGGGTCCCTGAGATCGCCCTCCACGGCGATGGCGCCCGCGTCGCCGGCCAGCAGCGCCCGCGCGTGGACCTGGACGATCGGATCGTTGTCGACGTAGACGACGCGCGAGCCGGCGGCGTGCCGGCGGGCCACCTGGTGCACGTTGTCCTGGGTGGGCAGGCCCGCGCCGATGTCGACGAACTGGCGGACGCCGGCGTCGGTCAGCTCGCGGACGGCCCGGCCCAGGAAGGCGCGGTTGGCGCGGGCGATCTCGCGGGCGTCATTGCCCATCTGGCGGCCGATCTCGATCATCCGCTCGGCCGCCTCCCGGTCCGAGGCGAAGTTGTCCTTGCCGCCGAGGTAGTAGTCGTACATGCGCGCGACGCTCGGCACCCGCACGTCGATCCCGGCGGGCGCCTGCTCGGGGCCGCTCACGCGACCACCCCTCTCGTGGACGACACGTAGACGATCTTCCCGGAGGCGATTCTAGGCACGCCGGAACGTGTGCCGATAGGCCAGCGGCGAAACCCCCACGGCGGCGTGCAGGTGCTGGCGCAGCGACACCGCCGAGCCGAACCCGGCCCGCCGCGCCACCTCCTCCACGCCCAGATCGGTCGTCTCCAGCAGGTGGCGGGCGTGCTCGACGCGCTGCCTGGTCAGCCAGCGGGCCGGGCTCATTGCCGTCTCCTCGCGAAAGCGCCTGGTGAACGTCCGCACGCTCATCCCGGCGTGCCCGGCCAGCGCCTCCAGGTCGAGCGGCGCGTCGAGCCGCGACAGCATCCACGCGCGGGTGGCGGCGGTGCCGTTGCCGGAGGCGGGCGGCAGGTGGCGCTCGATGTACTGGGCCTGGCCGCCCTCCCGCCACGGCGGCATGACGCACCGCCTGGCCGCGCGGTTGGCCACCTCGCTGCCGTGGTCGCGCCTGACCACGTGCAGGCACAGGTCGAGCCCGGCGGCGACCCCGGCCGAGGTGAGCACGTCGCCGTCGTCGATGAACAGCACGTCGGGATCGAGCCTGACCTTCGGGAACAGGGCGGCGAAACGGGCGGCGTCGCGCCAGTGGGTGGTGGCCCGGCGGCCGTCGAGCAGCCCCGCCGCCGCCAGCACATACGCGCCGGTGCAGATCGACATCACCCGGGGCCGCCCGCGCAGCGCCTCGCGAAGCTCGCCGGGGATCGTGCCGTCGCGCATCACCTGGCCGCCGTGCACGCCCGTGACCACGACCGTGCCGGCGGTGTCGAGCACGTCCAGGTCGTGATCGGGCAGCACGCTGTAGCCGGCCGAGCAGCGCACCGGCGCCCGGCCCGGCGAGCACGTCACCACCTCGTACAGCTTCTCCCCGGCCGGCGACTCCGCGGTCCAGAACACCTGGCCCGGCACGCCCAGGTCGAGCGGGGCGAACTGGTCGAGCACGACGACCGCGATCCGATGCGCCATGGCCGGATTCTTTCACATCATGGCCAACCGGCCACTCGCGGCCATATCGGCAGTTGTCCAAGGATGGACGCATGACTGTGAGCACCACCCCCACCAGGCGCGTCCGGGTGCACCGGGCCTGGTTCGTCGCGGCCGTCGCGTTCGTCGCCATCCTCGGCGCCGCCGGCTTCCGCGCCACCCCCGGCGTCCTGATCACGCCCCTCCAGGAGGAGTTCGGCTGGGGCAGGGGCGTGATCTCGCTGGCCGTCTCGATCAACCTGGTGCTCTACGGCCTGACCGCGCCGTTCGCCGCCGCGCTGATGGACCGCTTCGGCATGCGCCGCGTCGTCTCGCTGGCGCTGCTGCTCGTCGCCGTGGGCAGCGGGCTCACGGTGCTGATGACCGCGACCTGGCACCTGATGCTGCTGTGGGGCGTGCTCGTCGGGCTCGGCACCGGGTCCATGGCGCTGGTGTTCGCGGCCACGGTGACCGACCGGTGGTTCGTCCGGCACCGCGGGCTCGTCACCGGCGTGCTCACCGCGGCGGGCGCCACCGGGCAGCTCGTCTTCCTGCCCGTGCTCGCCCACCTGGCCCAGGGGCCCGGCTGGCGGGCCGCCTCGCTGGCCGTCGCCGGGTCGGCCCTGGCCGTGGTGCCGTTCGTGTGGTGGCTGCTCCGCGACCGGCCCGAGGACGTGGGCACCACCGCGCTCGGCGCCGACCCGGACGCGCCCCGTACCCCGGCCCCCACCGTGAACGCCGCCGTCCGCGCGCTCACCGTGCTGCGGTCGGCGGCCCGTACGCGTCCGTTCTGGTATCTCGCGGGCGGGTTCGCGATCTGCGGCGCCAGCACGAACGGGCTCGTCAGCACCCACTTCATCCCGGCGGCGCACGACCACGGCATGCCCGAGCCGATGGCCGCCGGGCTGCTGGCCGTGATCGGGATCTTCGACATCGTCGGCACCGTCGCCTCCGGCTGGCTCAGCGACAAGGTGGACCCGCGCATCCTGCTCGGCGTCTACTACGCGCTGCGCGGGCTGTCGCTCATGGTGCTGCCGAGCCTGTTCGCCGCCACCGCCGAGCCCAGCATGCTGATCTTCATCGTGTTCTACGGGCTGGACTGGGTGGCGACCGTGCCGCCCACGGTCGCGCTGTGCCGCAGCGTCTACGGGTCCGACGGGGCCGTGGTGTTCGGCTGGGTGTTCGGCGCGCACCAGGTCGGCGCCGCCATCGCCGCCGTCGGCGCCGGGCTCGCCCGCGACCAGCTCGGCGCGTACGACGTCGCCTGGTACGCCTCCGGCGCCCTCTGCCTCCTGGCCACCGGCATGTCCCTGGCGATCAGGCATAGTAAGGGGCGATGAACGACGCAGAGCTGATGGTCCTGCCCCTCGTGGTCAGGATCGAACGGGCCACGCCCCCCGAGCGCACCGACGCCCTGGAGGCCGCGGCGACGGCCGTGCTGAGCCTGCTCGACGACCCCGGCGAGTGGGCCGCCGAGCTGCATGCTTGGCAGTCCACCGGCAAGATCCGCAAGGTGGTGCGGCGGGCCAGGGGCGCCGAGTGGCGCCGGGCGCTCGCGCTGCCCGGCCGCACGATCGAGCACCGCAGCGCCGAGGTGCGCGTGCACCCGCCGGTGCCGCTCGACGACTGGCCGCGCGACCTGGCCCGGCTGCAGGTGTCCGGCACCGAGCTCGCCGACACGCGCGAGCCCGGCCCGGCCGAGCCGCCGGTCCTGTGGGAGAACGCGCGCCTGGCCATGTCCGCGGGCAAGGCGATGGCGCAGGCCGGGCACGCCGCCCAGCTCGCCTGGTGGGCCAGCGACGACGCCGGGCGGGCGGCCTGGCGGGAGCGCGGCCTGACCGTGTCGGTGCGCGCCGCCGCCCGCGAGCCGTTCGACGCCCTGGCCGCCGCCGGGCTGCCCGTGGTGCGCGACGCCGGGTTCACCGAGATCGAGCCCGGCTCCAGCACGTTCGTCGCCGACGTCCCGTGGCTGCGGGCCGACTCGGCTAGAGCGTGAAGACGTCCGCCAGCACCCCGCCCGCGGGCGTGATCCGCGCCGGTGACGGGCTGTCGTAGACGACCATCAGCCGCCCGTCGTCGAGCAGCGCCAGGCCCTCCGGATGGTCGCAGCCGACCCCGTACGGAAGCTCCAGGACCGTCTCCAGCTCGTCCGCCGGGACCAGGAGCTCGCGCCGGGCGCCGATCCGCCAGCGCACCACCCGCACCGGCCCGTCCAGGTCCATCGTCGGCCCGGCCAGCAGCAGGAGCGAGCCCCGGTCCGGGCACATGTCGCGCACGCCGAGCCCGCCCAGGTCCAGGAAGTGCTTGCGGCACGGCTCGGCCAGGCTCAGCCGGCCCAGGCCCGCCTCCTGCGGCCGCAGCTCCAGCACCACCGCCCAGCCGCGCAGCACCGGCCCGCGCAGTCCCAGGTAGACGCGGCCGGCGGTGACCGCGATGCCCTCCACGTCGAAGCCGTTGTCCTTGCCCGGCAGCGCCAGGAACGGCCCCAGGTGCGGGTCGTCGCGCAGGTGTCCGGTCAGCTCGCGCGGCCCCGACATGATCGCGCCGGGCTGCGGCGCGCCGGTCCGCGGGTCCAGCGGCAGCCGGACGAGGATGAACCGGTTCTCCTCCCGCACCACCGTGGCCAGCCGGGCGGAGGCGCGTCCGGGGTCCTTGGACTTGACCTTCTTGCGCTTGAGCGCGTGCGAGCCGGTCAGCCACAGGAAGCCGTCGGACCTGGCCAGGCCCTCGATGTCGGCCTCGTCGTCCGGCCCGGCGGGCAGGTCCACGTAGTCGGCCAGCCGGTGACCGCGCTGGTCGCCGTAGTGCTCGCCCGTCCACGACAGGTGCTCGAACGTGGCGGTCTCGTCGCCGGCCACCCACAGCCCGTGCGGGCTCTGCCGGATCGCCGACAGGTTCGTGTGCGTCCGGGCGGTCCGGGACGCGAGGTCGAAGCGGAGCTCTACCTGTTCCACGCAGTCATGATGACACTTCGATAGCTTCCGCCACTTAAAGGGCTGTTATGCCGTACGCTCCCGTCGTGCTCGATGGGGAAGACGGGACAGAGGGTGCCCGAGTGAAGACCAAGATCCGGCCTGGCAGCCCTCCGCCCAAGCGCTCCCGCATCGGGGACCTGCGCATGGGGGTGGTCTACCGCGGGCTCGCCGTCGTGGCGGTCGTGGCCGTCGCCGCCGTCACCGTGGTGCTCGTCCGCCCCTCCGACCCGGACGAGGCAGGGCAGCGGCCGATCGCCGCGCCATCGGCCGTGCCCGCCTCGTCCGCGCCACCCGCGTCCACCCCGCCGGCCTCGCTCGACCCGGCCCCGACGCCCGTCGCCGTCGACTCCACCCCCACCCCCAAGCCGGGCTCGTCGCTCGCGCCCGGCTACACGGCGATGGAGGCCCTGTACGCCGACGACCGCCTGCCGAGACTGCCTGCCAAGATCCGGCGGCTGAAGCTGCCCGCCCCCGCCAAGCGCCTGCTGAAGGACAAGCGCGCCGGCCTCGCCCTGCCGGACCTCGGCCGCCCCTGGAAGACGTACGGAGCCGCGCCGTTCACCAGCAAGCAGGTGCTGCCCAAGCTGCGCGGCGACAGCAGGCGCGGCATGCTCGTGAGCTGCCCGGTGCCGATCAAGCCGCAGAAGTCCCCCCGCGACACCGCGCTGCTGGCCGCCCGCTGGACGCTCAACCACCACCCCGAGGGCGCCAAGGTCCGCTGGCTGGCCTCCCAGCCGGTCAAGCGCGGCTGGATGCTCGTCTACCAGGTCTCGTACGGCAAGCGCAGCTCGCGGGCGGCGGTCGTGGTGGCCGACAGCGGAATGGCCAAGCCGGGTTTGGCGTTTGTGACAGTGCCTGACTCGCAGCGCAAGAGGTGGCGCGACATCACGCGCGTGGTCTCCGGGGTGCGTGTCCTAGGCTAATTGATCATCATTGCGGCGATTTGGGGGAGTGGCGCCGTGGAAGAACGGACTGGATCGCCGCAGGTGCCGAAGAAGGGCAAGGTCAAGCCGCCCTGGCGGGCCGAAGGGCTGCCCGGCACCCCAGGCGGCCGCCCGAAGATCAACTGGTGGCGGTTCGCCGTCACCCTGCTGGTCGTCTACGCGGCGTTCTTCTTCGTCTCGTCCTTCTTCGACAGCAACCAGGTCGAGACCG
Source organism: Nonomuraea sp. NPDC023979 (assembly GCF_040639085.1). NCBI lineage: Bacteria > Bacillati > Actinomycetota > Actinomycetes > Streptosporangiales > Streptosporangiaceae > Nonomuraea > Nonomuraea sp. NPDC023979. Next base: position 89,287 of record NZ_JBEZZG010000015.1, on the reverse strand, counting down.
TCTCCTACACCGAGTTCACCAAGCAGGTGAACGGCGGGAACGTCAAGGAGATCTACGCCACCGGCCTGTCGGTCGAAGGCCATCTCAAGAGCGCGGCCAAGGACCCCGGCAGCGGCAACCAGTCCTATACGGACTTCCGCACCGAGATCCCCACCTTCGCCAACACCGACCAGCTCTCGCAGCAGCTCAACGCGGCAGGTGTGGAGATCAAGGCCGAGCCGCTCACCTCGGGCCGCGGCTTCTTCCTCAACCTCCTGCTGTCGCTGCTGCCCGTGCTGCTGCTGGCCGGGCTGTGGATCTGGATCATGCGCCGCGGCGCCAGCATGATGGGCGGCGGCGGACTCGGCGGCCTCGGCAAGTCGAAGGCGGCCAAACCCCTCGAAGCGGGGCAGGTGCGGGTCACGTTCGAGGACGTGGCGGGCATCGACGAGGTGGAGAACGAACTCGTCGAGATCGTCGACTACCTCAAGGACCCCGACAAGTACCGCAGGCTCGGCGCCAAGCTGCCCAAGGGCGTGTTGCTCGCCGGCCCGCCCGGCACCGGCAAGACGCTGCTCGCGCGGGCCGTCGCCGGCGAGGCCAAGGTGCCCTACTTCTCGGCCAGCGCGTCCGAGTTCATCGAGATGATCGTCGGCGTCGGCGCGTCCCGGGTCCGCGACCTGTTCGAGGAGGCGCGCAAGGTCGCCCCGTCGATCGTGTTCATCGACGAGATCGACGCCATCGGCCGGGCACGCGGCGGCGCGGGCGGCATCGGCGGCCACGACGAGCGCGAGCAGACGCTCAACCAGATCCTCACCGAGATGGACGGCTTCTCCGGCGCCGAAGGCGTCATCGTCATCGGCGCCACCAACCGGCCCGAGGTCCTCGACCCGGCCCTGCTGCGGCCCGGCCGCTTCGACCGCACCGTCCAGGTCGGCCTGCCCGACCAGGCCGGCCGCACCGCCATCCTCGGCGTCCACAGCAGGGGAGTGCCGCTCGACGGCGCCGTCAGCCTCGACCAGCTCGCCAAGACCACGCCCGGCATGACCGGCGCCGACCTGGCCAACCTCGTCAACGAGGCGGCCCTGCTGGCCGCCAAGCGCGGCAAGGAGAAGGTCGGCATGGCCGACTTCGCCGACGCGCTGGAGAAGCTCCAGCTCGGCGCCGCCCGCAGCATCGTCATGCCCGAGGACGAGCGCACCCGCACCGCCTACCACGAGGCCGGACACGCCCTGCTCGGCATGCTCCAGCCCGGCGCCGACCCGGTCAGGAAGATCTCCATCATCCCGCGCGGCCGGGCGCTCGGCGTCACGCTGTCCACCCCCGACACCGACCGCTACGCCTACGACGAGAAGTACCTGCGCGGCCGCATCACCGGCGCGCTCGGCGGCATGGCGGCCGAGGACGTCATCTACGGCGTCATCACCACCGGCGCCGAGAACGACCTGGAGCAGGTCACCATGATCGCCCGCGGCATGGTCGGCCGCTGGGGCATGTCGGCCAAGGTCGGCCCGCTCACCATCCTGCCCAGCGACGGCCAGCCGCAGGCCTCGCCCGCCACCCTCGCCATCGTTGACGAGGAGGCGCGGCGGATCGTGGACGAGTGCTACGCCGACGCCGTGCGCATCCTGCGCGAGAACCGCGACAAGCTCGAAGGCATCGTCGCCGCCCTGCTGGAGCACGAGACCCTCGACGAGGCCACCGCCTACGGAGCCGCCGGTTTGGCCAAAAGTTAGCGAGGGGCCGACGTAGGCTCGGCCCGCGCCGGGGAACGACCATCGGAACGACGATCGGGAGGACTTGGCGTGACTCTGACGGACCAGCTCGTCGCCGAGCTCGGCGATCCCGGCCTGGAGCAGCTCGCCGGGATGCTCGGCACCGACCCGGCCACGGTCCGCGAGGTCCTCAGGGCGGCGACCGGCGTCGTCGTCGCCGGCATGGTCCGCAGCTCCGAGCACCCCGACGGCGCCGAGGCGCTGCGCGGCGCGCTCGACGACCACGTCGACGCCGACCCCTTCAACGGCGACGTCGCCACCCTGGCCCGCGACGGGCAGAACATCCTCGCCCACGTCCTCGGCGGCCAGGGCGCCGACCACGCCGCCGACGCGCTCGCCGACCTGACCGGCCTCGACTCCGCCGCCCTGGTCAAAGTGCTGCTCCTGCTCGCCCCCATGGTCATGTCACTGCTCGCCGACCGCGCCGAACGCGCCGGCATGAGCACCCAGGACATGACCGCCGAACTCCGCCGCGAGCGCGCCGCCGTCCCCGCCGCCCTCGAACCCCTGCTCGCCGACCTCCTCGGCGCCCCGTCCTCGCCCACGCGGTCGCCGCACGCCGAATGGTGACCGGTAGGCTGACCCGGTGATCGTTCTGGCCTCAGCTTCTGCCGCCCGCCTGGCCCTGCTGCGCAGCGCCGGACTCGACCCCAAGGTGATCGTGAGCGGGGTCGACGAAGAGGCGTTCACCGCCCACACCCCCGCCGCCCTCGCCCTCGTGCTGGCCAAGGCCAAGGCCACCGCCGTCGCCGAACGGCTGGACGAAGGGCTGGTCATCGGCTGCGACTCCATCCTGGAGCTCGACGGCCGCCCCTACGGCAAGCCCGCCTCCGCCGAGGAGGTCGCCGAGCGCTGGCGGATCATGCGCGGGCGCACCGGCAGGCTCGTCACCGGCCACTGCGTCATCGACGTCGCCGCCGGCCGCCAGGCCGCCGAGACCGCCACCACCGTCGTCCACTTCGGCCAGCCCACCGAAGAGGAGATCGCCGCCTACGCCGAGACCGGCGAGCCGCTCAACCTCGCCGGCGCGTTCAGCATCGAAGGACGCGGCGGCTGGTTCGTCGACGGCATCGAAGGCGACCACGGCAACGTGCTCGGCCTGTCGCTGCCGCTGCTGCGCCGCCTGCTCGACGAGCTCGGCTACGCGGTCACGCCGCTCTGGCGCTAGCGTTTGCGACATGCGATCAATGCGCGACTTCGCCGCCGGCGTCGGCTTCTTCCTGCAAGGCGTGGGCTGGGTCGCCAGAAACGGGCGGTGGTGGCTGTTCGGGCTCATCCCGGCGCTCATCGCGTTCGCCGTCTACGTGGCGGCGCTGTACCTTCTCGGCACCAACGCCGGCACGCTGGCGGAGTTCCTGACGCCGTTCGCCGACACCTGGTCGTGGCGTGAGGCGTTCCGCACCGCGATCGCCGTCGCGCTCTTCCTCGGCGGGCTCGCCCTGGCCGTGCTCACGTTCACCGCGCTGACGCTGGCCATCGGGGAGCCGTTCTACGAGAAGCTGTCGGCCGCCGCCGACCCGCTGCCCGACGCCGAGGAGCAGCCCTGGTGGCGCACGCTGCCGCGCTCCATCCGCGACAGCCTCGTCACGCTGGGATACGTGCTGCTGTTCACGATCCCGCTGTTCTTCCTCGGGTTCGTGCCGGTGATCGGGCAGACCGTGGTGCCGGTGGTGGGGGCGGCGGTGTCCGGGTTCTTCCTCACCGTCGAGCTGACCACGCTGGCGCTGGAGCGGCGCGGGCTCGTCAGGAAGCAGCGGTTCGCGCTGCTGCGGGGCAGCAAGGCGGCGTCGCTCGGGTTCGGGGTGGTGGTGTTCGTGCTGTTCCTGGTGCCGTTCGTGGCGGTGATCGCGATGCCGGCGGCGGTGGCGGGCGCGGCCCTGCTGGTCAGGCACCGCCTCGCCCCCGGCACGCCTACCACCCCGCCCCCGGCCCACCCGTGAGCGAGCTGTAGCACCTTGTCCGCAGGGCGCCCTTGCCGTTTGTTCACCGGGGTGCCCTCGCCACGCCGCTTGTCCACAGGCCGCACCCCCGCTGCGCCGCCCGTCCACAGAACCCGTTCCACCCGCCTCCCGCACCCCTCGTCCCCGGCATCCTCCATGCCATGACGACGAACACCTCCGAGCCCTGCCTCACCCTGACCAGCCCCGCCGACATCCTGGCCGCCGTGCCCTACCTGGTCGGCTTCCACCCTGCCGACAGCCTCATCGTGCTCGGCATCGCCCAGGGCCAGGCCAAGGTCGCCGCCCGCTGGGGGCTGCCGTTCCCGCCCGGCACCCTCGACCCCCTGGCGGCGCTGATCGCCCGCGAGAAGCTGGCCCAGGTCGTCGTGGTCGGCTACGGCCCGGGTGAGCGCGTCACTCCGGCCGTCGACGAGGCCAGGGCCGTGGCGGCGAGGGCGGGCGTGGAGGTCGCCGAGGCCATGCGCGCCGACGGCGGTCGCTACTGGTCCTACGTCTGCGACAGCACCCGCTGCTGCCCGCCCGAAGGCACCCCCTACGACCCGACGTCGAGCCGCGTCGCCGCCGAGGCGACCGTGCGCGGCCTGGTCGCCCTCCCCGACCGCCAGACCCTCGAACGCACCCTCGCCCCGGTCACGGGCCCCGTCCGGTTGGCGATGCGCCGGGCGACCTCAGCCGCCGTCGCCGAGCTGACCAGCGGGCTCGCGGCAGATCCCGACCCCGACGCGTACGCCCGCCGCTTCGTGACCGGCGGCCTGGCCCGGCTCCACGCCACCCTCGCACGCGGCGACCGGCTCAGCGACGCCGACGCCTCCCGGCTCGGCCTCGACCTGGCCGTCATCCGGGTGCGCGACGAGGCGTGGACGCTGATGGACGGCTCCCATGCCGCCCTCTGGAAGGACCTCACCCGCCGCCTGGAGCCCCGCTACGTGCCGCCGGCGGCCACGCTGCTGGCGATGGCGGCCTGGCGGGCGGGCGACAGCGTCACCGCCACCATCGCCCTCGAACGCGCCCTGAAGGCCGACCCGCACTACTCGATGGCCAACCTGCTCATGCACGCCCTGCAGAACCTGCTCTCACCCGGCATGGTCGACGCCCGCCTCCCGACGCCGACGGAGCTCGACACGGCGATGGGCGAGCCGCACATCGGCTGGCTCGTCCCCCTGCTCGCCACCCTCGACGACGGCGACCAGGCCTGCGCCTGAGCCGTTCCGGCGTGGCTGCGGGTCAGAGCCCGCCCTCCTCGCGCCGCCGCCGCTCGTTGTAGGCCCGCATCCGGGGCGGATACCCGGTCAGCTGCACGTCGTAGACCGGGAGAGCGAGGTCACGCGCCACCTTGTGGATCACGGCGGGCGAGCCGACCCGGCGCCGCGTCCACTCCCCGTCGTCGGCGACGGCCACGGCGGTGGTGTCGGTCGCGAACGTCTCGGGCTCGACGTAGAACTCCACGCCGCGCCGCGACCGGGCGAAGGCGATCAGCGCTTCGATGTCGGCGTCGGTCGCCTCACGATCGAACTTAGCGATCTTCGGGCCGCGCCGCCGCCGGAGGCCGTAGCGGTCTCGCCATCTCATGCATCCTTTTTATACCGTCAAGTGGTACTAGTGCGCATGCCAAGCGTTGCCCCACCCCCGCGAAAAGCGCCCATTCCCACCATCCGCCCAGCTCAAGCCCCGATCCAGCCCTTCCGCATTAACCAAATTGCCTGCCACGATCCCCTCACCGGATGACGATTTCCGAAGCCCCGATTCTTGCGCCCACCCCGAATATCACCCCCGAACACCGCCACCCCCAAGACCATTCGCCCACACAGGACGAATCCGGTCACCCATCACCCTGAATCCCGGGGCTGCGATCTCGGGGATGCCTCGGGGTATCACCCGATGCCACGACCGGCCGCCGTGACGCAGTATGTGAGGAGACCGTCAGCGCTGCGGCCGGCAGGTTCCGGCGAGGGGGCGGCGCTACCGAAGGAGAGGCATGGGCGTTATGGCTGGGGTACCGACACCCCCGGGGCAGCTGCCGCCGGCTCATCTGCGCGTCACCAACGAGGACCGCGAACACGTCGTCGAGCACGTCAAGGCCGCCTACAGCGAGGGCCGCTTCGACAAGCTCGAGTTCGACGAGCGGCTGGAGCGCGCGATGACGGCACGCACGCACGGCGACCTGATGCCCATCATGACGGAGCTCTACGGCGCCAACGCCGTGCCCCGCCTGGCCGCGCCCCCGCGCATGCCCGCCGCCCGCCCGGAGGCCCCGCCGGAGAGCAACGAGCGCCTCGGCGCCTCCGCCGCCCACCTGCTCGCCCTCATCGGCTTCCCCATCCTGGGCCCGCTCGTCCTGCTCCTCACCGGCGGCAAGACGTCCCCGTACATCCGGCGCCACGCCATGGAGGCGCTCAACTTCCACCTGACGGTCACGGGCGCCACGTTCCTGCTGCCCTTCACCGTCATCGGCGTCGTGCTCCTGCCCTTCATCTGGGTGGGCGCCGTCATCCTCTCCATCGTCGGCGGCGTCTCCGCCCTCTCCGAAGGCACCTTCCGCTACCCCCTGACCCTCCGCCTGATCAAGTAGCCCGCCACTCCGACACCCCGAGGCCCCTGGCCCCACCACCGACCCCCCAACCGCCGCCACCCGGCTGCCAGCCCGCGCCCCCGCTGCCCACAGCGGCCCCGGCTGGTGGCATCCTGGGCGAGCAGTTCGCGGTTGGGGAACTACGGTCGCCTGCCTGCTCGCGGTTGGGCCCTGCGATCGCCGGTCAGTCCGCGATATCGCAGCCCGCAGCGCCTCCCTCTGGCACCTCGTAGCCGTACCCGGTCCCAGCATCGGGCGTGCCACACCACGGCTCACGCTGCCTCGCCTTCGCGGCACCACCGCTCACGACGTCTCGGCTTCCGGGCCCGCGGCACCGCGCGGGCCCGGCGTCCCACGCTGCGCGCACCTGCACCTGCCCTACACACCCGCGCGCCCCTGTCCCGAGCGCCGCCCGCCGAGCGCCCGCCCGCGCTTCCCACCCCGCACCCCTGTGGCTCGCTCCGCGCACGCGCACCCGCGCTAGGTGCGCAGCACGGCCGCGCACATGCGCCCTTAGGTGCGTGCGCGCCCGCACTGGCGTACCAAGTTCCCGCCCCACGCTCCGCGCGCCTGCGCCCGCACCCCGTACTGGGCCCGCCTGGGCTCGCGCCCGCACCCCGTGCGCCTGCGCCAGAACCCCGCATGCCGCGCGGCACACTCCCCGCACCCGCACCCGCACCCGCACCCGCACCCGCACCCGCACCCGCGCGTCGGCTGCCTCGTCCTCGCGGCTGCACTAGCACGGCGCTCCCCGCCCTGCGGCGTTCCGCGCCTCCGCCTCCTGCGCTGCGTTCGCGTCCCGCCGTGACCTCGTCCCGTGGGTCGCGCCCGGAACGCGCGGTCCACGGGCGGTGCGGGCAAGTCCGGAGGCAGTGGTGCGCCCGTTTGCGAGGGCGGTGCGCCCGCGCTGGGGCCTTCCGTGCCCCAGGACGGCCACGACGGCCACAACGGCCACGACGGCCAGGGCACCAGGATGGTCGGGCCAGCGGGGCGGGTGGGTGTCGGGGTCACCGGGGCCGGTGGGGCCAGCGGGGTGGCCGAGGGTAGCCCGGCGCGGCCGGGGCCAGCAGTGTGCCCCTGAATGCGGGCACGGGCTGCCCTGGTGCAGCGGGCTCCGTGGTCTAGGGGCGGGGAGGTCAGGGGGTGCCGGGGTGGGCGGGGTGGTGAGGAGGCCAAGGGACAGCGGGAAGGCAAGGGGACGGGGAGGCAGGGGACGGCCGGGAGGGTAAGGGACGGGGAGGCGAGGGACAGCGGGGGCAAGGGCCAGCAGGGCGGGAAGGACGGTGGGAGGTCAGGGGGAGGTGGGGAGGAAGGCCGTGGCGTGGGATTGGGCCCACTGGTGGAAGGTGCGGGGTGGGCGGCCGGTTACCGTTTCGACGTCGGGGTGGACGGTCGATTCGTCCAGGGTGCCGGTGACGTAGAAGTCGAAGAAGGCGTCCACGTACTCCTCCGGCGTGGTGCGCAGCATCTCGGCGCGGGCCTCGTCGTCGGGCAGGGCGTGGGCGGTGAGGTCGCGGCCGAGTACGGTGCCGAGGATGCGGACCCGGTCGGCGGGCAGCAGCGGTTCTGGCCCGGTCGGCTGGTAGACGCGTTCGGCGTGGCCGTCGTCCAGCAAGGCGCGCACCGCCACGGCGGCGATGTCGGCCGGGTCGACGACCGCCTGGCGGACGCCCGCGAACGGCACCCGTACGACGTCGCCCGCGGCGAGCTGCGGCAGCCACTGGAAGGCGTTGGACATGAACGCGCTGGGCCGCAGGAAGGTCCAGGCCAGCCCGGACTCCCGTACGACGCGTTCGGACTCGGCCATGTAGCGGGTGATGGCGTTGGACGGGTCGCCGAGGGCGGCGGAGCCGCCTGACAGCAGCACCACGCGCTGGACGCCGGCCTGGCGTGCGGCGGCCAGCAGGGCGGGCGCGCCGGGGTAGCCGGGCAACAGGAAGAGCGCGTGGGCGCCGTCGAGGGCGGGGCGCAGGGACTCCGGCTCGGTGAGGTCGCCGGTGACCCATTCGACGCCGGGCTCGGGGGCCCGGTGGGAGCGGGTGACCGCGCGTACGGGGGCGCCTTCGGCGGCGAGCGCGCGCACCACCTCGCCGCCGACGTTGCCTGTGGCGCCGGTTACCAGGATCATGACGTCTCCTCTTGCCGGGAACTGCGTGACACGGGGGACATCCTGGTACGGGACCGGCTCGGAGATCCAATACCTGCTCCCATAGCCGGTGGCTATGGCGGAGCGGTCAGATCTGCCAGGCGTCGTCGCGCAGCAGCTCGACGGTGACGCCGTCGTGGGTGATGCCGGTGACGGTGACGTCGGGGCCGCCGACCATGAAGTCGACGTGCACGGCGGAGACGTTGATCCCGGCTGCCGCGCGTTCGGCGGGGGCGAGGTCGCGCAGGTGGGCGGGCACGCCGGGCGGCAGCCCAGCGCCCCAGGCCAGGTGGCAGGTGGCGTTCTCGTCCAGCAGCGTCTCCAGGTACGTGACGCCGGACTGCCCCACCGGCGAGGAGCCGTCGACGAGCGCCAGTTCGCCGAGCCTGGCGGCGCCCGGGTCGGTGGCCTGGTGGGTGCGTACGACGTCGGCGCCGGAGGTGGCGCGCACCTCGGTCACGACGCCGCCGGCGAAGGTCAGCTCCAGGTCGCGGATGACGCTGCCGTCGAGCGAGAGCGGGCGGGTCGAGCGGACGGTGCCTTCCACGCGCCGGTGGTCGGGCGTGGTGAACACCTCCTCGGTGGGCAGGTTCGCCTGGAACGCGTGGCCCTGGACCGATTCCAGCCGGGCGGCGGTCCAGTGCGCGCCGGGCAGCAGGCCGACGGTCAGGTCGGTGCCGGGGCCCTGGAAGCGTACGGCGTCCAGGCGCAGGGAGGTGAGCGTGGCGGCCCGGTCGAGCAGTTCGGCGATCCGCTGCTTCCAGGCGGCGACGGGGTCCGGGTGGTCGAGGCGCAGGATGGGGCGCAGGCACTCCCACAGCCGGGTCACGTCCGGCTCGCCGAAGATCGCGCGGGCCCACTCGGCGGTCGGGCAGGGCACGATGACCCAGCGGACCAGGTTCTCCAGTTGCAGCCGCTGCCTGGAGATCAGGTGCGGCATGCGGTCCAGGCCGGCGCGGACCTGGTCCTGCCCGGCGAGCAGGTCGGGGGCGGCGGCGCCGCGCAGGTTGAGCAGGACGCCGCACTGCCGGGCCAGCTCCTCGTTGCGGGCGTCGAGCCAGGCCGGGACCTCGCCCAGCGTCCCGCCGTCGGCGTGACGGACGCGGGAGAGCTTGGCGTACGGGTCGAAGTACCAGATGTCGACATAGCGGGCGCCCCGGGCGTAGGCGGCCTCGGTGAGGGCGCGGGCCAGCGGGGCGTGCTCGATCTCGGCGTTGATCAGCACCAGGTCGCCGGCCGTGATCGGCGCGGCGACGTCGAGCACCACGTCGGCGTAACGGGACAGCTCGGCGGCGGGAACGGTCATGGCGTGCTCCTGGGGGGACGGCCGGCGTCGGCGGCGGGGCGGGTGCCCGGGAGTTCGAGGAGCAGCGCGGTCATGCTGACCTTGACCCGGTCGCCGGACCGGGGCGGGCCCGCCTTGCCGTGGACCAGGGCGACGGCCTGGTCGATCAGGCCCACGACCTCTTCCCAGACCTCCCGGTCGAGCCACACCTCGGCGTCCATCGACAGGCGCTGCTCGGTGGCCTCGGCCAGCCGCCGCGACAGGTCGGCGCTCAGCGCCTCGTGCAGCAGGCGGCGGCCGTCGGCGCGGTCGAGCCGGGCGGCGCTGGAGGGGTCGTAGCGGTAGCGGCGGGGCGGGCGCCCCTTGCCCTCGCGGGGCTGCTGCTCGTCCACCCGTTCCAGGAACCCGGCGTCGGCGAGCTGGCGCAGGTGGTAGCTGGCCGAGGCGTGCGCGATGCCGAGCTCGTCCGCGACCTCGGCGGCCGACAGCGAGGCGCCGGTCAGCAGGGACACGATGCGGATCCGGAGCGGGTTGGCCAGGGCCCGCAACGGGACGAGACCCTGGTCCGTTTCCCAAGACATGTTGGGATTATGGCATTTCCCAATGAGTCTTGGGAATATCTCGCGTCAGCGGGCCAGGACCTCGTACGTGACGCGCATGTGGCCGGCGTTCGTGTTGCCGATCCGGGCGAAGGCGGCCCGGGACAGGTCCAGGCAGCGCCCGCCGATGTACGGGCCGCGGTCGTTGATGCGCACCGTGACCGACTTGCCGGTGGACGGGTTCGTGACGCGGACCTTGCTGCCGAGCTTCAGGGTCTTGTGGGCGGCCGTCATGGCCGACGGGTCGAAGCGCTCGCCGCTGGCCGTCATCTGCGGCTCGTGGTAGAACGACGCGCCGCAGGAGCCCGAGGAGATCACGCGGGGCTTCCTGGCAGCGGCCTTCCGCGCCGCCGTCGCCGATCTGGTGGGTTTGGCGGAGGCGGAGGCGGAGGCCGAAGGGGAGGGGGAGGTGGTGGTGGGGGCGGGGGCCGCGCCGAGAGCCGGGGCGTCGTCGGCCGGAGCCGGGGTGCCGGAAGGGGTGCCGGTAGCGGGGCCGGTGGGGGCGTCGGCGGGGGAGAGGGCGGTGGGCTGCTTGTGCGAGTCGTCGTGGGAGACGGCGGCCCAGGCGGTGGTGGAGGCGACGGCGATGACGGCCGCCCCTGCCGCGACGGCCACCCAGCGGCGCCTGGCGGGGGACGTACGGCTGGAAGGGGGTTGGGGGAGGTTGTGCTGGCCCAAGGTAAACCACGGTCCTCGGTAGGGGAAGGGGCACGGAAAGGCCAGAACCGGGGCAGATGGGGGCGCACGTCGGCCGATCCACGGGCGGGGAGGGGGATGCCCCGCGACGTGCACGAACATACGCGACAAACAACAGGCAAAGGCAACCTAATGCCTGGTTAAGTGACGTAAGTCACTCAAATGGGGATAAATCGCCCAAAAAGGATCAAATCATCAAAGAGCGGACGGTCTCCACCGTGTCGGCGTCGGCGGCCCGCTTGTCGAGCCGGTAACGCAGCACGCGGGCGAACCGCAGCGCCATGCCGCCCGGATAGCGCGGCGACCGCTGCACGCCGTCGAAGGCGATCTCCACCACCAGCTCCGGCCGCAGCGTGACCGTCCACCCGTCGGCGGGACCGTCGGCCAGCTCCAGGAAGCGCTCGGTCTGCCAGGCGAGCAGCTCGTCGGTCAGGCCCTTGAACGTCTTGCCGAGCATGACGAAGCCGCCCGTCTCCGGGTCGCGGGCGCCCAGGTGCAGGTTGGACAGCTTGCCCTCACGGCGGCCGTGACCCCATTCGGCGGCCAGGACCACCAGGTCGAGCGTGTGGCGGGGCTTGACCTTGATCCAGCCCGCGCCCCGGCGGCCGGCGGCGTAGGGGGAGGCCAGGGACTTGACCACCAGGCCCTCGTGCCCGGCCTTGACCACGTCGGTGAAGAACTTCTCCGCCTCGCCCACGTCGGAGGTGACCAGGCGGGGCGTGAGCAGGCCGGGCGGCACGGTGCGGGCCAGGATCTCCTGCCGCTCGGAATAGGGCAGGTCGAGCAGGTCGGCGCCGTCCACCCGCAGCGCGTCGAAGAAGAACACGTGCAGCGGCGTCTTCTCGCGCAGCTCGGCCACGTTGGTCCGGCTGCTGGTGCGCGCGGCCGTCACCTGGAACGGATGCGGCCGGCCGTCGGGGCGCAACGCGATCACCTCGCCGTCGAGCACCAGGTCGTCGGCGGGCAGCGCCAGCACCGCCTCGGCCAGCTCCGGCACCTGCGCGGTGATGTCGTCGAGGGTGCGGGTGAACACGCGGACCTCGGCCCCCGAACGGTGCGCCTGCACGCGGATGCCGTCGAGCTTCCACTCCAGCGCGGCCGGGGTGCGGGCCTTCTCCAGGGCGGCGGCCACGTTGGGCGCGCTGCCCGCGAGCATCGGGGAGACGGGCCGGCCCACCTCCAGGCGGAACGCGCGCAGCTTGTCCACGCCGCCCGCCAGCGCCGCCGCGCCGACCGCGGGCAGCCAGCCGCGCAGCGTCAGGGCCCGGCGGACGTCGGCCGACGGCGCGCCGGACGCCTTGGCGACCGCCTCGATCATGACGCCGTCGAGCGCGCCCTGCCGCAGCTCGCCGCCGAGCAGCTTGAGCATGAACGCCTGCTCCTGGCTCGTCAGCCCGGCGAACAGCTCGGCGACCAGCGCCTTGCGGGCCGCCTGGGAGCCCTGGCCGGAGACGGCCTTGATCCTCGTGAGCAGGGCGTCGACGGTGGTGAGGGTCGCGGTGGCGGCCAGCTTGGGGCCGGGCAGCTCCTGGAGCGTGCGCCAGCCCACGCCGATCTGGCGCTGCGGCAGCTCGCCCGACAGATAGGCGATGGCGATCTCCGCCTCGCCGGGGCCGACCCGGCCGAGCAGCTCGGCCAGATGGCCGATCTTGCCGAGCCGCGCGGACGTGCGCGTCACGGCCTCCGACACTCGCACCACGTCGATCAGAAGCACACCGCTATCGTGCCTCACCCAGCCGACAAATTCCGCTGCCGGGCACCCACGAAACCGCCGAATGTCCTGCGGCGACCGCCGGACGTGCCGCGGCGAACGGTCGGCGAGCTGCCGGAGGTGCCGCGGCGCAGGAGCGGACGGGGGCCGCCCCTGCGCCGGTGCGGCGTGCTGTCAGCGAACGCCGAGCAGGTCGACCACGAAGATGAGGGTCTCCCCGCCCTTGATCCGCGCGCCCGCGCCGGCGGCGCCGTAGCCGAGGTGCGGCGGGATGACGAGCTTGCGCCGGCCGCCGACCTTCATGCCCGCCACGCCCTGGTCCCAGCCCGCGATGACGCGGCCCGCGCCGAGCGGGAACTCGAACGCCTGGCCGCGGTTCCACGACGCGTCGAACTCCTCGCCGGTGGAGAAGGCGACGCCCACGTAGTGGACGCTGACGTTCTGACCAGGCTTGGCCTCGGGGCCGTCCCCCACGGTGATGTCCTCGATCTCCAGGTCGGCAGGCGGGTTGCCCGCCGGGAAGTCGATCTCCGGCTTCTCGAGTGCCACGAAGTGCTCCTGTTGACGATGTGAATGAACCTGACGACTCTATGCCGTCGGGATATCGTCATCGTCCATGCCCGCCCTTTCACCCGATGCGATCATGCTGTCCGGGCGCGTCGCCGTGGTCACCGGGGCCGCCTCCGGGAGCGGGCGGGCGATCGCCGAGACCCTGCGCGCCCTCGGCGCCCACGTGGCGACCTGCGACCGCGCCACCCCCCGGCACGACCCCCGCCCCACCCCGCCGGACGCCGGCCGTCCCGCGCCGCCGGACGGCTCCCGGCGCGGCGGCTCGTACGACGGGGTGAGGCCCAAGCCGGCGGGCGGGCCGGCGATGACGGTGGACGTACGGGATCCGGTGGCGGCCGGGGTGTTCGCGCGGGCCGTGGAGGAGCGGTGGGGCCGGGTGGACGTGCTGGTCAACGCCGGGCCGGAGGCGAGGCCCGTCCCGCTCGCGGAGCTGCCGGAACGGGACGGGCGCCGGCTGGTCGACGAGGGGTTCACCCGCGTCACCGGCATGGTGCGGCGCCTGCTGCCGCTGATGGGCGCGGGCGCGTCGATCGTGAACGTCGTGTCAGGCGACGGCCCGGTGCGCGCCCTGGTGGAGAGCCTGACCGGGTCGCTGGCGGCGGAGCTGCGCCCGCGCGGCGTCCGCGTGAACGCGCTCGTCCTGGAGACGCCGGAGGCCGACCCGGCGGGCCCGGCGATCTTCCTGGCGGGCCCGCTGTCGGCCGGGGTCTCCGGCGTCACCCTGCGCGTCAGAGGCTGACGTCACCAGCTCTGGTGCAGCGGCATCCCCTCCGCGTAGCCGGAGGAGCTCTGGATGCCGACGACGGCCTGCTCGTGGAACTCCTCCAGGGTGCCCGCCCCGGCGTACGTGCACGAGGAGCGCAGCCCGGCCACGATGGCGTCGATCTGGTCCTCCACGCTGGGCCGGCGCGGGTCGAGGTACATGCGGGAGGTGGAGATGCCCTCCTCGAACAGCGCCTTCCTGGCCCGGTCGAACGCGCTGTCCTCGGCGGTGCGCAGCCGGACGGCGCGGGCGGAGGCCATGCCGAAGTTCTCCTTGTAGCGGCGGCCGTCGGCGTCGGTGCGGGCGTCGCCCGGCGACTCGTACGTCCCGGCGAACCAGGAGCCGATCATGACGTTCGCGGCCCCGGCGGCCAGGGCGAGCGCCACGTCGCGGGGGTGGCGGACGCCGCCGTCGGCCCACACGTGCCGGCCGAGCCGGCGCGCCTCGGCCGAGCACTCCAGGACGGCGGAGAACTGCGGCCGGCCGACGCCGGTCATCATGCGCGTGGTGCACATGGCGCCCGGCCCGACGCCGACCTTGACGATGTCGGCGCCCGCGTCGGCCAGGTCGCGGACCCCGGAGGCGGTCACCACGTTGCCGGCCGCGACGGGCACGCCGGGTTCGAGCGCGCGCACGGCGCGCAGCGCGGCGATCATCTTCTCCTGGTGCCCGTGGGCGGTGTCGACGACCAGGCAGTCGACCCCGGCGTCGAGGAGCTCCTTGGCCTTGGCGGCGACGTCGCCGTTGACGCCGACGGCGGCGGCGATCCGCAGCCTGCCCTGGCTGTCCACGGCGGGCTGGTAGAGGGTGGCGCGCAGCGCGCCGGTGCGGGTGAGGATGCCGACGAGCCGGCCCTCGTCGTCGACGATGGGGGCCAGCCGGTGGCGTCCCTCGTGCAGCCGGTCGAAGGCGGTGCGCGGGTCGAGCCCGGCGGGCAGCGTGAGCAGCTCGCTGGACATCACCTGGGAGAGCTGCGTGTACATGTCCACGCCCTGGCAGTCGGCGTCGGTGACGACGCCGACGGGCCGGTTCTCCCAGTCGACGACGATGACCGCGTTGTGCGCCCGCTTGGGCAGCAGCTGCAGCGCCTCGCCGACGGTGTCGTGGGCGGTGAGGGTGAGGGGGGTGTCGTGCACGAGGTCGCGCTTCTTGACCCAGTCGACGACGTCGGCGACCACGTCGAAGGGGATGTCCTGCGGGATCACGGCGATGCCGCCGCGGCGGGCGATGGTCTCGGCCATGCGGCGGCCGGCGACCGCGGTCATGTTGGCCACGACGACCGGGATCGTGGTGCCGGTTCCGTCGTGCGTCGACAGGTCGACCGCGAGACGGGAGTTGACCGAGGAACGCGACGGCACCATGAAGACGTCGCTGTAGGTCAGGTCGTACTGCGGCTCCATGCCGTTGAGAAATTTCACGTTCATCCATCTTATGAGGTAACGGGTCCTACCTAGGGAATTCCCCCTTTGTGGTGGGCTTATGATCGGCCCGGACACTTCTGGGGGATGGAGGGGCGTGTGGACGTCACCAATCGGGACGAGATGCTCGTCGTGGGGTTCGCGGTGCGGACCACGAACGCCGACGAGATGGATCCCGCGCGGGCCAAGCTGCCCGCGCTGTGGCAGCGGGCGGGGGCGCCGGGCGCGTTCGCGCACGTGCCGGGCCGGGTGGACGAGAACCTGTACGCGGTGCTGACCGACTACGAGAGCGACCACCACGGCGCCTACACGCAGATCGTCGGCATCGGCGTCCGCACGGTGCCGAGGCTGCCGGAGGGCATGGTGGCGGTGCGGGTGCCGGCGGCGCAGTCGCTGCTGGTGGAGGCGCGCGGCCCGATGCCGCAGGCGATCGTGGAGGCGTGGCAGCGGGTGTGGAAGCACACCGAGTCGGGCGGCACGCCGGCCCGTTCGTTCGGCACGGACCTGGAGGTGCACCACCCCGGCGGCGCCGACCTCTACGTGGCCGTCTAGGGCAGCCCGAGCGCGGCGGCGGCGGCCTCGACGGCGACGGGCTTGACCTCGTCGAGGGCCAGGTGGGCGTACTCCACGGCGCAGTCGGACATCCCGCCGAGCCCGACGGTGGCGCGGACCTGCTGGGCCACGGTGAGCTCGTCGCCCAGCAGCAGGAAGACCAGCCGCCGCCGCCAGGCCATGAAGCGCTCGCCCATGTCGAGGTAGGAGAGCGTGTTGAGGTCGCGCAGCATCATGGAGATGACCTCGCGGTGCCGCCAGACGAGGTCGAAGTAGTCCTCCAGCAGCCGCCTGGGGTCGCCCCGCTCCCGGCCCGTGACGAACCGGTCGATGTCGTCGATCATCGGCTCGATGATGCTGCGGACCAGGTCGTCGCGTGAGGCGAAGTGGTAGTAGAGGGCCGGCTTGGTGATGCCGAGCCGGTCGGAGATCTGGCGCAGGCTCGTCTGCTGGATGCCCTGGAGCGCGAACAGCTCGCGCGCCACTGCCTGGATGCGGGTCTTGGTGTCGCTGGGCCTGGCCATGCTCCAAGCGTAATCCTTACCTCCCGTTAAGTAAGCCCTTGCGCCTTCGCCGCGCACCCACTTACCATCCGTTAAGTAAGGAGGTGCTGCCATGCGCGTACTCATCTCCGGCGCCAGCGTCGCCGGACCCGCACTGGCCTACTGGCTCACCCGATACGGATTCGAGGTCACGGTCGTCGAGCGCGCCCCCGCGCTGCGCAAGACGGGCGGCCACGCGGTCGACCTGTTCAGGCCCGCCCTGGACATCGCCGGGCGGATGGGCGTCCTGGACCGGATCCAGGAGATGAAGACCGGCACGGAGCGGCTGACCATGTACACCGAGGGCCACGAGCGCCCGGTGGTGGTCGAGCTGCGCAGGATGATGGCCGGGGTCTCCGACCGGCACGCCGAGATCATGCGCGACGACCTGAGCGAGATCTTCTTCGACGCCACCCGGGACGACGCCGAGTACGTCTTCGGTGACTCCATCACCGCGATCTCGGGCGACGGCGAGGTGACGTTCGAACGCGGCCCGGCGCGGCGGTTCGATCTGGTGGTGGGCGCCGACGGGCTGCACTCCAACGTGCGCCGCCTGGTCTTCGGCCCCGAATCGGACTTCTCCACCTGGATCGGCGCCTACCTGGCCGTCGTCTCCGTCCCCAACTTCCTCGGCCTGGACGCCACGGTGGAGGGGCTGAGCGGCGTCGGCAGGATGGCGGCGCTGTACGGCGCGGCCCGCCTGCCCGACGCGCGGGCGCTGTTCATGTTCCGCCCCGCCGAGCCGATCGACTACCACTACCGCGACGTGGAGCGGCAGAAGGACCTGCTGCGCGAGCACTTCGCCGGTTTCGGCTGGCACGTGCCCCGGCTGCTGGCGGAGCTCGACACCACCCCGGCGTTCTACTTCGACTCGATCACCCAGCTCCGTCTGGACTCGTGGTCGCGCGGGCGCGTCACGCTGGTCGGCGACGCCGGCTACTGTCCGGGCCCGGCCGTCGGCGGCAGCACCAGCCTGGCCGTGGTGGGCGCGTACGTGCTGGCGGGCGAGCTCGCCGCGGCCGGCGGGGACCCCGCGCGGGCCCTCCCGGCCTACGAGGCCGAGATCGGCGAGTACGTGCGCCGCAGCCGCTCGTTCGCCGTGTCGGCGGCCAGGAAGCTGGTGCCGGGCAGCCCGGGGGGCCTGTGGGCGCTGCGCGCCGCCGCCGGGCTGATCGGCCTGATGCCCGCCGGGGTGACCCGGGCGGTGTCGAAGCTGGGCGCCCGGGGGGTCAGGCTGCACGACGAGATCGCGCTCAAGGACTACACCGCCCACGAGGTCCGTACGGCGGCGCGTCCCTGAGCGCGGTCAGGCCAGCACGCCCTGGGCGCGCAGCTTGGCCGCGGCCTCGGCGTTGATCCCCCACGCGGACAGGTCGGCGAGCCGCATCGCGGGCGACAGGTCGGGGGCGGGCGCGCCCACCAGGCGCGGCGCGGGCGCGGGCTGGCTGAGACCGCCGGACTCGACGAAGGCGCCCCTGGCCACGTTGTGCGGGTGATCGGGCGCCTCGGCCATCGACAGCACCGGCGAGACGCACGCGTCGGAGCCGTCGAACACGGCCTCCCACTCGGCCCTGGTCCGGGTCCGGAACTCGGCGGCCAGCCGCTCGCGCAGGGCAGGCCACTGGGCCCGGTCGTCGCGGTCGGGCAGGCCGGTCAGGCCCATCAGCCGCACCATCGTGTCCCAGAACTGCGGCTCCAGCGCCCCCACCGCCATGTACTGGCCGTCGGCGGTCTCGTACGTGTCGTACATGGGGGCGCCGGTGTCGAGCAGGTTGGTGCCGCGCGGCCCCCAGAAGCCGCCGCGCACGCCCTGGTAGAACATCGCGAACAGGATCGCGGCGCCGTCGACCATGGCGGCGTCGATGACCTTGCCCTGGCCGGTGCGCTCGCGTTCGAACAGGGCCAGCAGCACGCCGTAGGCGAGCATGAGTCCGCCGCCGGCGAAGTCGCCCAGGATGTTGATCGGCGGGGTGGGCTTGTCGCCCTCGCGGCCCAGCATGGACAGCACGCCGGAGATCGCGATGTAGTCGATGTCGTGCCCGGCGGTGGGCGCCAGCGGGCCGTCCTGGCCCCAGCCGGTCATCCGGCCGTAGATCAGGCGCTCGTTGACCGCGTGGAGGTCGTCCGGGCCGATGCCGAGCCGTTCGGCCACGCCGGGCCGGAACACCTCGATGACCACGTCGGCGGCGCGGGCCAGGTCCTTGAACGCGGCCACGCCGTCGGGCGACTTGAGGTCGAGCCCGATCGTGCGCTTGCCGCGGTCCATCACGTCGGTCCTGGGCCGGTCGGAGACCGCGCCGACCCGGTCGACGCGCAGCACCTCGGCGCCGTGGTCGGCGAGCATCATCCCGGCGAACGGCCCCGGCGCGAGCCCGGCCAGCTCCAGCACCCGGACTCCGGCCAGCGGGCCCTGGCGTCCCTCGGTCATCGGCATCCCCCTAGTAGAACAACATTCGGTGAGTCGTGGCAAGACGCTCGCCGGACAGGCCATCAGAGACGTGTGAGGTATGGGAAACTTGCCCACTATTCGGGTGGTCTACAGGGGTAGGACATGGATTCGGAGAGCAGCGAGCTGATCGCCAAGCGCTACCGGTTACTGCGCGAGCTCGGCCGCGGGGGCATGGGCGTGGTCTGGGAAGGCCGGGACACGCTGCTCAACCGGCCCTGCGCGATCAAGGAGGTCGTGCTGCCCGACGGCCTGCCCAAGGCCGAGCGGGACCGCATGCTGGTGCGCACCGCGCGGGAGGCGCGCACGGCGGCCAAGCTCAACCATCCGTCCGTCGTGGCGATCTACGACGTGGTGGAGGAGGACGGCCGGCCCTGGATCATCATGGAGCTGGTGCCCGCCCCCTCGGTCGAGCAGGTCGTGGCCGCCTCCGGCGCGCTGCCCGTGCGCGAGGCCGCCGACGTGGGACGGCAGGTGCTGTCCGCGCTGCGCGCCGCGCACGAGCTGGGCGTCCTGCACCGCGACGTCAAGCCCGCCAACATCCTGCTGACCGGCGAGGGCCGGGCGGTGCTCACCGACTTCGGCATCGCCACCGCCGAGGGCGACTCCTCGCTGACCAGCACCGGCATGGTGACCGGCTCGCCCAGCTTCCTGGCCCCGGAACGGGTCCGCGCCGCCGAGGCCGGGCCCGCCTCCGACCTGTGGTCGCTGGGCGCCACCCTGTACGCCACGATGCTCGGCCGCTCGCCGTTCGAGCGGGGCGAGCCCATGGCCACGCTCAACGCGCTGCTCAACGAGGAGCCGGACTACCGCAGGATCCCGCCCGCCATGCACCCCGTGCTCAAGGGGCTGCTGCGCAAGGAGCCGGAGGAGCGGCTGACCGCCGAGCAGGCCGACGAACTGCTGGCCGCCATCGGCGCGACCCGGCCCGCCCACGCCGACCAGCACGTCCCGGACAAGAAGCCGGGCCGGTCCGGCCGTACGCTCATCGCGGCCGTCACGGCGGCGGTCGTGGTCGTGGCGGCGGGCACGATCACCTACCTGCGCGCCTCCGCGCCGCCCGAGGTCGCGCGCAAGCAGGTGGCGCACGCGGCCGCGACGAGCCCGATGCCGAGCCCGCCGGCCACCACGCAGGCGCCCACGCCCACCGTATCCGCCACCCCGACGCCCACGCCCACCCGGACGCGGCCGCCGGTGCGCGCCTACGTCTCGCGCGACGGCTGGACGATCAGGCGGCCCATCGGCTGGCGGGGCGCGCTCAACGAGTCGTTCACCGAGTGGACCCGCCGCGACCGGGCCGGCCACCTGGGCGTCGAGGCCGTCTACGCCAAGCTCGACCCGCACCAGCTCCTGCGCGACGCCGAGGAGGTCTTCCGGCAGAACGGCGCCGAGGTGCGGAACCTGGGCCGCCGGACCGTCATGCACCACGGGACCAAGGCCGTGGAGTGGGAGTTCACCTGGACCGCGGGGGAGGGCGCGCCGTGGGCGGCGCCGGGCACCCGCTACAGGGAGGTGCGCCGCGCGCTGGCCGTGGGCGACACCGCCTACATCCTGTCGTGGACGTTCGACGAGACCCAGTGGCGGCGCAACACCCGCCTGATGCGCCAGGTGATCGGGAGCTTTACCGTAGGCGCATGACGCCGTGGAACCTGCTGGCACTCCCGCCCCTGCCCGAGGAACTCCTGCGCAAGATGCTCGCCCCGCTGGGCGAGCGGGTGTCGGTGCGCGCGCCCGCCGCCCGCGACCGTGACGCGCTGCTGACCGCGCTCGAAGGCGCGGAGATCGTGCTCGGCGACTGGACGGGCGAGCTGACGCTCGACGCGCGGGCGGTGGCGGCGGCGCCCCGGCTGGCGTTCCTGCAGCAGCCGTCCGTGGGCGTGGACGGCCACGACCTCGCCGCGCTGGCGGCGGCCGGCGTGCCGGTGGCCAACACGGCGGGCGTCAGCGCGACCGCCGTGGCCGAGTGGTGCCTGGCCGCCGCCCTCGCGCTGTCGCGCAAGCTGGCCGAGGCCGACGCCGCCGTCCGCGCCGGCGAGTGGCCGCAGCAGGCGCTGCGCCCGGCCGAGCTGCGCGGGCGCGAGGTCGGCGTCGTCGGCTACGGCCCGATCGGCGTGGCCTGCGCCGGGCTGTTCCGGGCGCTCGGCTGCGAGGTGTCCTACTGGACGCGCACGCCCCGCGACGAGCCCGGCTACCGCGACCTGGACGCGCTGCTCGGCTCCAGCGACGTGGTGGTCGTGGTGATCGCGCTGTCGGAGGAGACGCGCGGCCTGGTCGACCCCCGGCGGCTGCGGCCGGGCGCGCTGCTGGTCAACGCGGCCAGGGGCGGGGTGGTCGACCAGGAAGGGCTCGTCGCCGCGCTGCGCGAGGGCCGGCTCGGCGGCGCGGCGCTCGACGTCTTCGACACCGAGCCGCTGCCCGCGGGTGACCCGCTGCGCGAGCTGCCGGGCGTGCTGCTGTCGCCGCACGTCGCCGGGGTCACCTCCGAGGCCACCGGAAGGCTGCTCACGGCCACCCTGGACAACCTCGCCGCGGCGCTCGACGGGCGGCCGGTGGCCCACGTGGTGAACGGCGTTTCTCCGATCATCCGGAGGAAATTCGCGGATTCGCCTGTCTTGTAGGGTTTCGAGCTGACACGATGAAGAGTTTTCGTGCGTTTAACGACCCCGGTCTGTTCCGGGGATGTGCCGGAGAGATACGGTCTTGTCGACGATCTCTGCCGGGCTCAAGGGGGGTGCTTGCGTGATGACGACGATGTCCACACACCGGCGGGCAGTAGAGGACATCCGGCGGTCCTATGCCGAGATTCCGGGCGACGCCGCGCCGCGCCTGGCCAAGGCCACGTCCAACCTGTTCAGGTTCCGCGACGCGGGCAAGACGGCCAAGCTGTCGGCACGCGACCTCGACGAGGTCATCAGCGTCGACCCTGAGACGATGACCGCCGAGGTCCAGGGCATGACCACCTACGAGCACCTGGTCGACGCCACGCTCCCGCACGGCCTGATGCCGTACGTGGTGCCGCAGCTGAAGACCATCACGCTCGGCGGCGCCGTGACCGGGCTCGGCATCGAGTCCACCAGTTTCCGCGACGGCCTGCCGCACGAGTCGGTCGAGGAGCTGGAGATCCTCACCGGCGACGGCCGGGTGATCGTCGCGCGTGACGACAACGAGCACCGCGACCTGTTCCGCGCGTTCCCCAACTCCTACGGCACGCTGGGCTACGCGCTGCGCATCCGGATCAAGCTCCGCAAGGTCGAGCCGTACGTGCACCTGACGCACATCAGGTTCACCGACGCCGCCAAGTGCATGCTCGCCATGCAGGAGATCAGCGAGAGCATGGTCCACGACGGCGAACGGGTCGACTTCGTCGACGGCGTCTTCTTCGACCCGCAGGAGCTGTACATCACGGTCGGCCGCTTCGCCGACCGCGCCCCGTACGTCTCCGACTACACCGGCATGCGGATCTACTACCAGTCGATCCGCAAGCGCAACCGCGACTGGCTGACCGTGCGCGACTACCTGTGGCGCTGGGACACCGACTGGTTCTGGTGCTCGCGCGCGTTCGGCGTGCAGCAGCCCGTGGTGCGCTCGCTGATGCCGCGCCGGTGGATGCGCTCCGACGTCTACCGCAAGCTCGTCGCCCTCGACCGCCAGTACGGGGTGACGGCCAGGATCGACCGGTGGCGCGGGCAGCCGGTGCACGAGCCGGTCATCCAGGACGTGGAGGTCCCGGTCGAGCGCGGCGCGGCGTTCCTGGAGTTCTTCCACGACAAGGTCGGCATGACGCCGGTGTGGATGTGCCCGCTGCGCGCCGGTTCACGCTGGCCCCTCTATCCGCTGGAGCCGGGCAAGCTCTACGTGAACTTCGGCTTCTGGGGCATGGTCCCGCTGCCCAGGGGACAGTTCGACGGCTACTACAACCGGTTGATCGAGAACGCGGTGCACGAGCTCGACGGGCACAAGTCGCTCTACTCGACGTCCTTCTACGCCCGTGATCAGTTCTGGGAGCTGTACAACGGTGACGGTTACTGGCCGGTCAAGCGGGAATACGACCCGGGCGGTCGCCTGCTCGACCTGTACGACAAGTGTGTACGGGGAAGGTGATGGCAGATGGCTCTCGCGTCCATCTTCGAGAAAATCGTAGGCTCGGACGCCAACATCGCGTTCATGGCGTATGACGGCACCAAGGCGGGGCCTGACGGCGCCGACATCGCGATAGAGGTCAAGTCCCCGATCGCGGTCGCCTATCTGGCCCAGGCTCCGGGTGAGCTGGGTCTGGCCAGGGCGTATGTCTCCGGTCACATCGACGTGCACGGCGACCTCTACACCCTGCTCGACCGCATGTGGAACATCACGACCAACGACCTGACGACCGCGGAGAAGCTCGCCGCGGTGCGGTCGCTGGGCGTCAAGCCGCTGCTCATGCGGGTGCCGCCGCCTCCGCAGGAGATGCGGCAGAGCACGCTGGCCCGGCTCGGCTCGCGGCACGCCAAGCAGCGTGACGCCGAGGCGATCCACCACCACTACGACGTGTCCAACCGCTTCTACCGCTGGGTGCTCGGCCCGAGCATGGCCTACACGTGCGCGGCCTTCCCCGAGGAGGACTCCACGCTGGAGGAGGCGCAGTTCGCCAAGTTCGACCTGGTGGCCAGGAAGCTCGGGCTCAAGCCCGGGATGCGGCTGCTCGACGTCGGGTGCGGCTGGGGCGGCATGGTCATGCACGCGGCCGAGCACTACGGGGTCAAGGCGCTCGGCGTGACGCTGAGCAAGCAGCAGGCCGAGTGGGCCCAGAAGGCGATCGCCGACGCCGGGTTGCAGGACCTGGCGGAGGTCCGCTACATGGACTACCGCGACGTCACCGAGTCGGGATTCGACGCGGTGAGCTCGATCGGCCTGACGGAGCACATCGGCGCGGCCAACCTGCGCTCCTACTTCACGTTCCTCAACGGCAAGCTCAAGCCGGGCGGCCGGATGCTCAACCACTGCATCACGCGGCCGACGGGGACCGAGAAGACGTTCAACAAGGGCGGCTTCATCAACCGCTACGTCTTCCCTGACGGGGAGCTGGAGTCGGTGGGCACGCTGATCCGCCACATGGAGGACCTCGGCTTCGAGATCCGCCACGAGGAGAACCTGCGCGAGCACTACGCCAAGACCCTGCGCGTCTGGTGCGACAACCTCGACGCCAACTGGGCCGACGCGGTCGAGGAGGTCGGCATGGGCACCGCCCGCGTGTGGGCGCTGTACATGGCCGGCTGCATCGTCGGCTTCGAGCGCAACAAGGTGCAGCTCCACCAGGTGCTGGGCGTCAAGCTGGACGAGGACGGTCGCTCCGGCATGCCGCTGCGCCCGGCCCGCGACTGGCCCTGATCAGCGGTCCAGCACTTCGTGCAGCGTCTTGGCGAACTCGGCCGGGTGCGTGAGGAAGCCCACGTGCCCGCCGGGAAACTCGGCGATGTCGATGCCGAGCCGCTCGGCCAGGATCTCGGCGGTGCGGCGGCCGGGCGTGTGATGCGTCTCGGCGCCGCTCCCCAGCGTGAACGGGCCCTGGCGCAGGGCCTCCTCGTCCGGCAGGTAGCCGGTGAACGAGCACAGCTCGTAGCGCAGGCAGAACTCCAGGTTGGCCGCCACCCGGGCGAGCATCTCGGCGACCGGCGCGGGCTGCGCCGGGTCCGGGTCGGGCGGGGCCGGCACGCCCAGCGCCTCCGACAGCCGCCGCACCGCGGGCCCGGCGCCGTCGCGGTCGAGGGTGTCGCGCACCTCCGCGAAGAGCGCCCGCCAGCGCGCGGCGTCGGGTAGCAGTTCGGTCAGCAGCGGCTCGTGCGCCACCAGTGCCCGCACCTGCTCGGGCCGCTGGGCGATCAGGTGCATGCCGACCATGCCGCCGTAGCTGGTGCCGAAAACGTAGGCGGGCTCGGCGGTGAGGGCCCGCACGAGCAGGTGGGCGTCGCGGGCGTGCTCGGGCAGCCGCTGCTCGCCCGCCGGCCCGGTCAGGCGGCTGCGGGAGTTGCCGCGAGGGTCGTAGGTGATCACCGTGTAGAGGTCGGCGAGCTGCTGGGCGAGCGGCGCGTACAGGCCGGCGTCGCCGTCGCCTCCGTTGATCAGCAGCAGGACCGGTCCGGCTCCCCGCACCTCGTAGTACAGCTCCGCCCCGGGCACCGCGAGCCTGCCGCTGTCCATCGTCGTCTCCCCGTGATTGACCTGTTTCCCGTTCTGATCGTCCGTGGGAGCCGGGACGTTTCTCCGTGATGCCAACAAGTGTAGGCCAACAATTGTTGACTTCGTTGGCCGCGCTGTCTAGCGTGATGCCTACAAGCGTTGGCAATTGGAGGAACCCATGGACGTCCTCATCGTCGGAGCCGGTCCCGTCGGCCTCACCGCCGCCCTCGTGCTCACCCAGCGCGGACACGCGGTGACCATCCTCGACGCCCAGGCCGAAGGCGCCAACACCTCGCGCGCCGCCGTCGTCCACGCCCGCACCCTGGAACTGCTGGAGCCGTACGGAGTGGCCGCCGCCCTGGCCGGGCGCGGCGTCCACACGCCCCGCTTCACCATCCGCGACCGCGACCGGCTGCTCGTGCCCGTCCCGTTCGGCGACCTGCCCACCCGCTACCCGTACACGCTGATGATCTCCCAGGCCGACACGGAGGCGTTCCTGCTGGCCCGCCTGGAGGAGCTCGGCGGAAAGGTCCTGCGCCCGGTCACGCTGACCGCCCTGGAGCAGGACGCGGGCGGCGTCACCGCCACGCTCGACGACGGCCGGCGGCTGCGCGCCACCTACCTGATCGGCGCCGACGGCATGCACAGCACGGTACGGGAGGCCACCGGCATCCCCTTCGACGGAGGCACGTACGCCGAGTCGTTCACCCTCGCCGACGTGCGGCTGAGCGGCGGCGTGCCGCACGACGAGGTCATCCTCTACTTCTCACCCGCCGGGCTCGTCGTGGTCGCGCCGCTCCCCGGCGGCCTGCACCGCGTCGTCGCCACCGTCGCCGAGGCCCCGCGCGAGCCGGACACCGCGTTCGTCCAGGCGCTGCTCGACGCCCGGGGCCCGCAGGCGTCGCCCGCCGTCGTGCACGAGGTCGTGTGGGGCTCGCGCTTCCGCGTCCACCACCGCGTCGCCGGCACCTTCCGCCGAGGCCGCGTCCTGCTCGCCGGGGACGCCGCGCACGTGCACTCCCCGGCCGGCGGCCAGGGCATGAACCTCGGCATCGAGGACGCCGTCACCCTCGCCGAGCTGCTCGCCCGCGTCCTCGACGGCGAGCCCGACACCCTGCTCGACACCCACACGGCCACCCGGCGGCCCGTCGCCGGGAAGGTCGTCGCGCTGGCGGGCCGCCTCACCCGCCTGGCCACCGCCCGCGCGGCCTGGCGTCCGCTGCGCAACCTCGTCCTGACGGCCGCTGGCCGCCTCCCGGCCGTGCGCCGCCGCCTGGCCTGGCAGCTGTCCGGCCTCGACCGCCGCTGACCGGGCTCACGCCGCCCTGAGCAGCTCGATCAGCGCCGAGATGCTCTGGTCGCCGCGCCCCTGCGCCACGGCCCGCTCGATCAGGTCGTGCATCGGCGCCTGCCAGGAGACGTCCACCCGCGCCTCGTCGCCGAGCGAGCGCTCCTCGTCCAGGCCCGCGTGGAAGAGCCCGATGGCGGAGGCGGGCTCGCCGTAGTCTCCGGAGTCGATCTCCCTGGCCAGCTCCGGCAGCACGGACCCGATCATCTCCAGCCATTTGACGGAGTACGGCACCAGCGTGCGCGCCTCCAGGCCCCGGGCCGTCACCAGCGCCGCGCCCTGAAGGAACCCCAGCAGCGCCGGCAGCAGGATGCCGCCGACCGCGCTCTCGTACAGCGCCGCCAGATCCGGCTCCTCGCCCAGGTGCACGGTGTCGCCGCCGAGGACGCGCAGCGTCTTCTCGTGCTCGTCGAACACCGCCCGGTCGCCGCTGTAGTAGAGCAGCGTGTCCGGCGCGCCCACGGCGGAGGGCACGTTCTTCACCGCGCCGTCGAGGAAGCGGGCGCCGTGCCCGGCGGCCCAGGCGGCCAGGTCGCGGGCCGCGGCGGGCGTCCCGCTGTTCAGGGTGACCAGGGTGCGCCCGGCCAGCGCTCCGGCGGCCGGCTCCAGCGCCTCCCGGGTGGCGGCGTAGGTGGTCAGGCAGGCGACGACGAGCGGGCTCGCCGCGACCGCGCCGGCGACGTCCGCCGCCCGCTCGGCTCCCCGGGAGACCAGGGGCGCGGCCTTCTCCGGGGTGCGGTTCCACACGGTCGTCCGGAGCCCGGCGTCGACGAAGGCCCCGGCCAGCGCCGCGCCCATCGAGCCCAGGCCGAGAACGGTCACGTCGGTCATAGGTGTTCTCCCATCGGTTGATCAGGTCACATGCTGGCCCCTCCGCTGACATTTGCTCAAGTACCTACTAATTTGTCGGGTACTGACATCGAGGTAAGTGAGGCGCTGATGACACGGACCTTCACCTGCGGGCTCGACGCCGCCATCGCCGTCATGGGCGGCAAGTGGAAGGGCCTGATCCTGTTCGCGCTGGGCGAGGGCCCGGTGCGGTTCGGCGAGCTGCGGCGCGCGGTGCCCGGCATCAGCGAGCGCGTGCTGATCCAGCAACTGCGCGAGATGGAGGCGAACGGCCTGGTGCATCGCGAGGTCTACCACCAGGTGCCGCCGAAGGTCGAGTACTCGCTGACGGAGTTCGGCCAGTCGCTCAACACCGCCCTCGCCCCGCTCGGCACCTGGGGAGAAGAGCACCTCGACCGCATCGAAGCCCTCTTCTAGCCGCCCGTCCCGAGCTCGCGCGCCACGAACCCGGCCCGCTCCTCGACGCTCGCCCGGGGCAGCACGACCAGCTCGTAGCCGTACTCCTGGTACGCCGCCACGCAGGCCTCGTAGGTGCGCTCGGCCTCGGCGAGATCCTGCTTGCGCTCGGCGTCCCGCTCGTAGATCTCCGGCCACGGCGGCGCCGCGAACACCCGCCCGTAGCGCACGGCCCGGGCGGCGGCGCGCACGTGCGGCGGGACCGGCAGGCCCGACAGCGTGAGGTAGGCGGCCACGTCCACCACCCCCCGGTCGAACAGCACCGTGCCGTCCTCCGGGGCCTCCCGGTAGGAGCGCAGGTCGAAGGAGAGCATCAGCTCGGCGAACAGCCCGGGATCGGCCCACGGCAGCGCGGTGCCGCCGATGGCCGCCTGCTCCCGGATGATCGCCCGGCCCGCCTCCGGCATGGCGGCGAGCCCGCGTCCGCGCAGAGCCTCGACGAGCGTGCTCTTGCCGGACCCGGGCCCGCCGGTGAAGACGACGTACATGGGACAACCATCCCACCGCCCGGTGGTCAGGCCGTCGCGCAGGGGGAGCCGTTGAGGGTGAAGGCGGCCGGCTCGGCGGTGTCGCCCGAGTGGGTCGCCTGGAAGCCGAACGACGCCGACGCGCCCGGCGCGATCGCCCCGTTGTAGGCGACGTTCCTGGCCGTCACCTGGCCGCTCGACGGCGACAGCGTGGCGTTCCACGCGCCCGTGACGCTCTGCCCCTGCGGCAGCGTGAAGGCCAGCGACCAGGCCGACACCGGGGTGGAGCCGGTGTTCGTGATGGTGACCGCGGTCGTGAACCCGGTGTTCCAGGTGCTCATCGTGTACGTGACGCGGCACCCGCCCGGCGGCGGCGTCGCCGTGGTCGTGGCCGTGGGCGTGATGCTCGGGGAGGTCGTCGGGCCGGGCTCCGACAGGCCGAGGAAGTCGATCGTGGCCCCGGCCATCCCGCCGACCGGCAGGCTGTGGCCCACGCCCTGGAGGCTGACGGCCTCGACGGCCACGTTCGTGCCGGTGCCGCCGTAGCGGGTCCTGGTCCAGGACGGCTGCGGCTGGTCGGTGCGGGCGGGCGTCTGGCTCAGGCCGTGGACGTTCGTCCACTGCTTGATCTGCTCCTGGAAGTTCGGGTAGCGCAGCGTGCTGTCCTCGGTGCCGTGCCAGATCTGCATGCGCGGCCGGGCGCCGCCGTAGCCCGGGTAGGCGGCGCGGACCAGGTCGCCCCACTGCTGCGGCGTCCGGCTGATCTGGCCGTTGGCGCACGCGCTGTTCCAGCTCGACCCGTCGGTGGTGGCGAAGCAGCCGAACGGCACGCCCATGTACGACGCGCCCGCCTCGAACACGTCAGGGTAGGCGCCGAGAAGCACGTTCGTCATCATGCCGCCGGACGAGGCGCCCACCGCGTAGGTGCGGCCGGGGTCGGCGCCGTAGCGCTGCTCGACCCAGCGGACCATGGACACGATGCCGACCGGGTCGCTGCCGCCGTCGTGCCGCAGCGCCTGCGGCGAGGAGACGTCGTAGCAGGAGCCGCTTCTGGTGGCCGACGGGTAGATGACGATGAACTTGTGCCGGTCGGCCAGCGAGGCGAACTCCGTGCCGGAGTAGAACGCCGGTCCCGACCCGGTGCAGTAGTGCACGGCCACCAGCACCGCCGGGCGCGCGCCGACGCCGTCGGGCACGTACAGGTGCATGCGCAGGCCGGTGGGGTTCGTGCCGAAGCCGGTGACCTCCGTCAGCTGGGCCGAGGCGGCAGGCGGCGCCAGGGCCAGCGCCGCCGCGGCGATTGCCACGGCCGCCGCCACGGCTCCCGCGATCCGGGATCTGATGCTCATCGAGTTCCTCTCCCTCGAACTGAAACATTTCGAGTGTGGACAGAAAATTTCGATCGAGCAATGCCCTGACGACGACGCCCTCCCGGCACGCAGCTGGGAGGGCGTCGGCGGCTGAAAGTTTCGGCGTCAGCGCAGCTCGCGCTTGAGGATCTTGCCCGTCGCCGTCATCGGGAGCGCGTCACGGAACTCGACCACCCGCGGGTACTTGTAGGCCGCCATGGCCTCGCGGCTCCAGGCGATCAGGTCGTCCTCGGTCAGCGACGATCCCGGGGTGCGGATCACGTACGCCTTGATCTCCTCACCGTGGGAGTCGTGCGGGACGCCGACGACGGCGGCCAGCGAGACCTCCTCGTGGCCCATGAGGACCTCCTCCACCTCGCGCGGGTAGACGTTGAACCCGCCGCGGATGATCATGTCCTTGGCCCGGTCGATGATGGAGTAGTAGCCGTCGGCGTCCCGGGTGGCGATGTCGCCGGTGCGGAACCAGCCGTCGCGCATCACCTCGGCGGTGGCCTCGGGGCGGCCGTAGTAGCCCTTCATGACGTTGTGGCCGCGCACCGCGATCTCGCCCGGGCCCTCGCCCTCGACGGTCTTCCAGTCGGGGTCGACCAGCCGCATCTCCACGCCCCAGATCGGGGTGCCGATCGTGCCCGGCTTGGTGGGCCGGCCGAGCTGGTTGAAGCTCGCCACCGGCGAGGTCTCCGACAGGCCGTAGCCCTCCAGGATCGGGATGCCGAACGTCTTCTCGAAGTCCTTGAGCACCTCGACCGGCGAGGCCGAGCCGCCCGCCACCGCGATCCGCAGCGTGGACGGGGCCTCCTCGCCGTCGGCGTGGATCTTGGTGAGCAGGGCCCAGTACATGGTCGGCACGCCCGCGAAGAACGTGACCCCCTCGGCGCGCATGATGGCCAGCGCCTCACCCGGCTCGAAGCGCGGCATCAGCACCAGCGTCGCGCCGCGCATGAAACCGGTGTTGAGGATGACCGTCTGCCCGAAGGAGTGGAACAGCGGCAGCACCGCCAGATAGGTGTCGCCGCCCTCGGTGCGCGGGAACATCTTGTCGTTGACCATGACGTTCATGACCATGTTCTGGTGGCTGAGCTCGGCGCCCTTGGGGCGGCCCGTGGTGCCCGAGGTGTAGAGGATGACCGCGGTGTCGTCGGGCGCGGTCTGCACGGTCTCGAACTCGCCCGACATCCCGCCCAGCGCCGCCCAGATCGACTCGCCGTACTCCGACTCCGTGGCCAGCGCCGTGGCGGGCAGCACGAAGAAGTGCTCGCACCCCTCGGCCGCCTCGAACCCCGCCTTGCCGCGCTCGCCCAGCGGCAGCTCCGGCGTGCCCTCGAAGCAGAACAGCGCCTTGGCGTCGCTGTCGTCGAGGTGGTAGGCGATCTCCCGCGACTGCAGCAGCACGTTGAGCGGCACCACCGTCGCCCCGGCCTTGAGGATGCCGAAGTAGACGAACGGGAAGTAGGGCAGGTTGGGACAGGCGATCGCCACCTTGTCGCCCTTGCCGATGCCGCGCGACACGAGCAGGTTCGCGACCTGGCAGGCCACCGTGTCGATCATGGAGTAGGGCAGTCGCATGTCCCCGAAGACGATCGCGGTGGCATCCGGGGTGTTGCGCGCGCTGTCCTCCAGGACGCTCGACAGGTTGAGCATGCCTTTCCTCCCTCATCCAGGTGCTTGGGCACATCCTGTCAGCCTGACCATACCGACTGGTAGGTAACAGAGGTCACAAGTATGTATGGACGCGCCCCGTCGCCTGGAGTAAGCAAGTAGCACATCACTGAGGAGTGGCCATGGAGTACGACTACGTGATCGTCGGAGCCGGTTCGGCAGGGTGCGTGCTGGCCAACAGGCTGTCGGCGGACCCGGCGGTGACCGTCGCCCTCATCGAGGCCGGAGGCCGCGACGACAAGCTGGAGATCCGCATGCCCGCGGGCTTCGCCAAGCTGTTCAAGACCGGCTACGACTGGGACTACACCACGGCCAAGCAGAGTGAGATGGCCGGGCGTGAGCTCTACTGGCCGCGCGGCCGGGTCCTCGGCGGCTCCTCGTCGATCAACGCCCAGATGTGGGTGCGCGGCTGCGCGCTCGACTACGACCAGTGGGGCGTGCCCGGCTGGACGTACGAGGACGTGCTGCCCTACTTCAAACGCGCCGAGCGCCGGGTCGGCAGCAACCACGGCGGCGTCTACGGCACCGACGGGCCGCTGTTCATCTCCGAGCTGCGCAGCCCCAACGTCACCACCGCCGCCTTCCTCAGAGCGTGCGACGAGCTCGGCCTGCGGCGCGCCGACGAGATCAACGGCCACGTCAACGACGGCTACGGCCCCACCCCCGTCAACCAGGACCGCGGCCGCCGCTGGAGCGCCGCCGACGGCTACCTGCGCCCCGCGCTCAAACGCCCCAACCTCACCCTGATCACCGAGGCGGACGTGAACCGCGTCGTCTTCGACGGCAGGCGCGCCGTCGGCATCGAGCACAGCGGCGGCGCCCAGGTCAGGGCCCGGCGGGAGGTCATCCTGTCGGCGGGCGCCATCGGCTCCCCCTACCTGCTCATGCGCTCCGGCGTCGGCGCCGCCGACGAACTGCGCGACGCCGGGATCGCCGTCGTCCACGAACTGCCCGAAGTGGGCAAGAACCTCCAGGACCACCTGTCGTCCGGCGTGTTCGTCGCCTGCAAGCAGCCGGTCACGCTGACCAAGGCCGAGTCGCTGGGCAACCTGCTCCGCTACATCGTGCTGCGCTCCGGCATGCTCACCACGAACGTCGGCGAGGCCGTCGCGTTCATCCGCACCACGCCCGCCGAGCCCGCCCCCGACATCGAGCTGATCTTCGCGCCCGGCCCGTTCATCGACCACGGCCTCACCCCGCCCACCGGCCACGGCCTGACCGTCGGCGTCATCCTGCTCCAGCCCGAGAGCCGGGGCCGCATCGGGCTCAACGGCCGCGAAGTCCTCGTCGACCCCGGCTACCTGACCAAGGAAGCCGACGTGAAACGGCTCGTCGCCGGGCTCAAGGTGGCCAAGCAGGTGTTCGCCAGCGCCGCCATGAAGCCGTACGCCGGCGGCCCGATGCCCCCCTACACCGCGCCCGAGACCGACGACGAGCTGGCCCAATGGGTGCGCGAGCGCGGCGAGACCCTCTACCACCCGGTCGGCAGCTGCCGGATGGGTGCCGACGAGGACGCCGTCGTGGACCCGCAACTGCGCGTGCGCGGCCTCGACGGGCTCCGGGTCGCCGACGTGTCGATCATGCCGACGCTCAACCGCGGACACAC
This sequence comes from Nonomuraea sp. NPDC023979, assembly GCF_040639085.1. Classification (NCBI taxonomy): domain Bacteria; kingdom Bacillati; phylum Actinomycetota; class Actinomycetes; order Streptosporangiales; family Streptosporangiaceae; genus Nonomuraea; species Nonomuraea sp. NPDC023979. Next base: position 56,364 of record NZ_JBEZZG010000015.1, on the reverse strand, counting down.
CCACGCCCCCGCCATCATGATCGGCGAGAAGGCGGCCGACCTCATCGCGGCAGGCTGACCCGTGGAGATCCGGACGATCCACGCCAACGGGGTGGAGTTCGCGTACCTCACCGCCGGGGACGGGCCGCTCGCGCTCTGCCTGCACGGCTTCCCCGACACCGCACACACCTGGCGTCACCTCGTGCCCGCGCTCGCCGCCCGTGGCTACCGCGCCGTCGCGCCGTTCATGCGCGGCTACGCGCCCACGGAGATCCCCGCCGACGCCGCCTACGACGGCGACGCGCTCGCCGCCGACGCCCTCGCCCTGCACGAGCGGCTCGGCGGCGACGACTCGGCCGTCATCGTCGGCCACGACTGGGGCGCCGTCCCCGTGTACGCCACCGCCGACCGCTTCCGCGCCGCCGTCACCCTCGCCGTCCCGCCGCCCGCCGTCCTCCGCGCCGCCTTCCTGCACTACGAGCAGCTCAAACGGTCGTTCTACGTGTTCCTCTTCCAGACCGGACTGGCCGAGACCGCCGCGTCGGCGCCCGGGTTCCTCGAAGGGCTCTGGGCCGACTGGTCACCCGGCTACGACGCCACCCACGACCTGGAGCTCGTCCGCCGCAGCATCGGCGACCCCGCCCACCTGTCGGCCGCCATCGGCTACTACCGGGCCATGCTCGGCGCCGCCCCGCCCTCCGGCCGCCACCCCGCCGCCGGAGCCGCCGCCGCCACGCCGATCCTCTACCTCCACGGCGAACGCGACGGCTGCATCGGCGCCGACCTGGTCAAGGACGCCGCCGCCGCGCTGCCGCCCGGCTCCCGCGCCGAACCCGTCGCCGGCGCCGGGCACTTCCTCCACCTGGAGCGCCCGGCGGCCGTCAACGACCTCGTCCTGTCCTGGCTCGGGCCCGCCCGGGGCTGAGCACGACCAGCTCCGGGTGCCGGCCCGACAAACTCACCCGCACCCTCTCCCGTACGGTGAAGCCGTCCGGGACCCCGTCGTGCACCAGCGCCACCACCAGCCCGTCCGCCGCCAGCACCCGCCGCACCTCCCGCCACAGCCTCCCGGGATCCCCGGCCAGCAGCCCGCCCGCCGCGACCTGACGCCCCCACGGCGGGTTCACCAGCACCCGATCCACCACCCCGTCCCCCAGCGGAACGCGCCCCCCGTCCGCCACCCCCCACCAGAACCCACCGGAAGCGACACCACCGGCCCCGCCAACCAGAAGCCCCGCCCCGCCCGCCCAGCCTGCGCCGCGCGCACGGGAGTAGCCCGCCCCGGCCACGGGCCCGTCTGCCCTGGAGACGACCCCGGCGGCGGTGCGCCCCTCCGCCGGGACGCGGGTGACGGTGGGCGTTGGGTGGGTGCCCGCCTCAGGGGTGCCCGCACTGTACGCGGGGGCGAGGGGGAGCGTTGGGGCGGTGTGCAGGTGGGTGGCGTTGGTGGTGGCGGCCGTGATGGCGGCGGGGTTGTGGTCCAGGCCGAGGAAGCGGGCGTGGGGGGCGAGGGCGGCGGCCTCGAGGAGGGTGGTGCCGGCGCCGCAGCAGGGGTCGAGCACGGTGCGGGCGCCGTCGAGGCGGGCGAGGGCCGCCATGGCGGCGGCGAGCGGCGGGTGCAGGCTGCCCGGCACGGACCCGAGCTTGTACGGCCGGCGGTGCAGGGGCCGGGCCGCCAGGCGCAGTCCGATGACGGCGCGCTCGCCCTGGATCGTCACCCGGAACGCCAGGCATCCGGCGGGCGGCACGGCGCCGCCGGCGCGCGAGTGGTAGGGCAGCCGCAGCCGGCGGCCCAGCTCGGCCCCGACCGCGTCCTCGATGTCGTGGCGCGTGTAGGCGCGCCGCCCGACGAACGTGGCCGACACCTCGACCCCGGCCGCGTCCCGGTGCGGGAGCGGGCGGGGCGGCAGGGCGCGGAGGGCGCGGGCGGCGGCCGCCAGGCGGCGCAGGGCGAGGCGGCCGTGGCCGACCCCGTCCACCACGGCCGCCACCAGCAGCACGTCGTCGGCCGTCCGCAGCCCCAGCAGCCCGGGGCCGGGGTCGGCCGTGTCGAACCAGACCTCGCGATGGCGCAACCCGCGGACGGAGCCGAGCCGGGAACGGTGGATCTCAGCTGCGACCAGGGGTTCGATGCCATGCACCGCCCTGGCCACGGCAAGGGTGTGCACGTGTCCTTCTCCCATGGAGCGACCCGGGACGGCGGCCGGCCGTCCCGCATCGCCGGCGGTGGGTCATCCGCGACCCGCCGGCGGATCGCTAGCCGAGGAGGAAGAAGAACGTCATGCCGGTCACCGTAGCCACCGTCCGGCCCGGCTCGCCACACATTTTCCGGCCACGTACGTACGGTGTACGTCGAAAGCATTGACGTACCGGTATCGAGGCTCGAATGATGGCCCCATGAGCGTCGTTGACTTCGACCTGTCCGACCGCGATTTCTGGGCCAGGCCCATGGGCGAGCGCCGGGAGGCGTTCGACCGGCTGCGCCGCCTGGACAGCCCGGCCTTCTTCGAGGAGCCGGAGATCTCGTTCGCCCCGAAGGGCCCCGGCTACTACGCCCTGGTCCGGCACGCGGACATCCTCGAGGCCAGCCGCACCCCGGAGGTGTTCTCGTCGGGGGAGGGCGGCGCGACGAACATCCCGGACATGCCGGCCGAGTTCGCCGAGTACTTCGGGTCGATGATCAACATGGACGATCCCCGGCACGCCCGCCTGCGCCGGATCGTCTCGCGCGCGTTCACGCCGAAGATGATCAAGCAGTTCGAGACCGACGTGGAGTCGGCGGCCGTCAAGATCGTCGACGACCTGCTGGCCAAGGGTCCCGGCTGCGACTTCGTCACCGAGGTCGCCGCCCGGCTGCCCCTGAAGATCATCTGCGACATGATGGGCATCCCGGAGCGCGACTACGGGTTCGTCTTCGACCGGTCGAACATCATCCTCGGCGGCTTCGACCCCGAATACACCGGCCCCGACCTCGGCCAGCTCGCCGAGAAGCTGCTCACCGCAGGCATGGAGCTGCAGCAGCTCGTCCAGGACCTGGCCGCGCACCGCGCCGAACACCCGACGAACGACCTGACCTCGTCCCTGGTCAACGCCAACATCGACGGCGAGCAGCTCACCCTTCAGGAGCTCGGCTCGTTCTTCATCCTGCTCGTCGTGGCCGGCAACGAGACCACCCGCAACGCGATCTCGCACGGCCTGCGCCTGCTCACCACGAACCCCGACCAGCGCGCGCTGTGGCTGAGCGACCCGGAGGCCTACACCGGCACGGCCGTCGAGGAGATCGTCCGCCTCGCCTCGCCGGTCAACTTCATGCGCCGCAAGGTCACCCGCGACCACACGATGAACGGCCACCTCTACCGCAAGGGCGAGAAGGCCGTCCTCTACTACTGGGCGGCCAACCGCGACCCGGCGGTGTTCGAGGACCCGGAGCGGTTCGACATCACCCGCCACCCGAACCCGCACGTCGGCTTCGGCGGCCCGGGCCCGCACTTCTGCCTGGGCGCCCACCTGGCCCGCCGCGAGATCACGGTGATGTTCCGCGAGCTGCTGCGCCGCGTCCCCGGCATCGAGGGCGGCACGCCGGACCGGCTGCACTCCAGCTTCATCAACGGGATCAAGCACATGGAGTGCGCCTTCTAGCGTCCGGGCCTACCCCTGGGCGGTCACCTTCAGCCGGTTGATCACGGTGTTGAGGTCGGGGCGCAGGTTCTCGCCCTCCTCCGGGACCGACATGTAGACGACGGCCGGCAGCTCGGCGCCCGTGTCGAGCGCGGCCGTGACGATCGTGGCCTTCTCGCTCGCGGACGTGAGCGCGTACGCGATGAGCATGCCCTTGGCGTCGCCCACGGTCAGCTCCTGCTGGGCGATCTTCTTGACCCGGTTGGGCATCTCGAACAGGCGCTTGCGCGCGTCGACCACGACCGCCTTGATCGCCGGCTCCAGCTCGCCCGGCTTGGCGTAGGACGAGGCCAGCCGCTCCGGGAGCGGCCCGGTGAGCACCTGCGCGGCCAGGTTGGTGCCGACCATCGCGTACTGGCGGGTCTCGAAGCCGTACGTGCCCTTCACCGTGGGCCGCTCGTCCAGCCGCCAGGTGCCGCCGAGGCGCGGGACGGAGATGCCGGCGGCGGCGTCGGGCAGCGTGCCCGTCACGCCCGACGCCTTGCCCGGGAACTTCGGCAGGCGGGGGATCGTCGAGGTGGTCTTCTGCGGTCCGGGCGGCGGCGTCTTCGTGGTCTCCTGCGCGACGGGCGGCGTCTCCTTCGCCCCGGCGAGCGGACCGGCGAGGAACGCCCAGAGCAGGCCCGCGACCAGCGCGATCGCGACCGAGCCTGCCAGCGCGTAGATCCAGATGGGCTTGCCCTCCTCCAGGGTCTCGGGCTCGCCCATCTCGTTGTAGTCATCGCCGAAGACGGTGTCCCAGAGCTGCTGCTGGCGCTCGGGGGGAGGGGTGCGCGAGCCGCTGATCTGGCCGGCCGTGACGAACGGGCGGTCCGGGTCGGACGGGTCGCGGCTCAGGTTCGCGCCCGGCCTGCCGTGCTGCGCCTGGTGCTCGCCCGGCTGCTGGTGCGGGTCGTGCGCCTGGTCGAGGGGCTGGATCGGCGGCTGCTGCTGCTGCGGCTCGGCGACGGGCGCGGCGTGCGGCTGCCCGTGCCCGGGAGGCTGCGTGTGTCCGGGGGATTGCGTGTGCCCGGGGGTCTGTCCGTGGCCCTGCGGGTGTGCGTGGCCCTGCGCCTGGACCTGGGAGTACGTCATCGTGCGCTCGTCGGCGGCCTGCGAGGTCGGCACCACCGGCTGGTCGGGCGGGGGCGCGCTGTACGGGGTGTCCAGCGGCGAGGGGGACTGGTGGCGGGGCGCGGCGGAGTCCTGCGGCGGCCAGGGGGCCGGGGAGCTGAGGTTCGCCCAGGCGCCGGGCTGCGCGGCGGGCGGCTCCGACCACGCGGGCGCCGGGTCCGCGGGCTGCCCAGCGGTGTGCTGCCCAGCGGTGTGCTGCCCGGAGGAGGGCTGTCTGGTGGTGGGCCAGGACGTCGGCACCGGCTCGGCGTCGCGCCGGGCGGGCTGGGCCTCGGGCCGGGTGGCGTCGGCCCAGGAGAACTGCTCGGGCTGCGACGACCGGCCGGGCGGCTCGGGCCATGCGGCGGCGGGGGGAGCCTCGGGCCAGGCGGTGGGCGGCTGCTGGGCCGCCGGAGGCGTTTCGGGCCAGGAGGTCGGGACATCCTCGCGCGGGGCCTCGGGCCAGGACGGTGGCAGGTGAGGTGCTCCGGAATGCTCCGTTGCCATTGCTGCCGGCCCTCCTGTGGTTATGTCCGGATTCGACGTGCTGTGCATGATCTCATGGGATTTTCCAGGAGACCCAGCCGGCTTCGCAGGGAAACGGGCGAAGCCGTGCGGATCGGTCGGCGGATCCTGCTGGGGCAGGTCGGCCTCCGGTCGTTCCGGCTCAGCTGAATGCACCACGGCGACGAGAGTATTCTAATGGGACATATGAGGTCACAACGGATCTATCACCATCAGGTCTCACCGGCCTGAAGGCTCCATTGTGCCCGCCCGCGCCGCTTGAGCGCCTGCATTCGGTTGAAGAGGTGCGCTAGGCTTGACCTATGCGTTCCGCGACCCTGCTTCTTAGCGGGCCGCGACGGCCCTGAAGATCTCGCCGTCGCGGCTGCCCCTCGTCCTGCATACGAGGGGTTTTTCTATGGGTCCGAGTCAATCAGAAGGACAACCGCCGTGAGTGAGTACGACCCGCAGGCGCTGCAGGCCAAATGGCAGCAGCGATGGGAGGAGCTGGACCCGTTCCGGGCGAGCGAGGACGCCGCCGACCCGCGCGAGCGGCGCTACATGCTCGACATGTTCCCCTACCCCTCCGGCGACCTTCACATGGGCCACGGCGAGGTGTTCGCGATCGCCGACGTGGTCGCGCGCTACTGGTTCCAGCGCGGCTACAACGTCCTGCACCCCATCGGCTGGGACTCCTTCGGCCTGCCCGCCGAGAACGCCGCGATCAAGCGCAACGCCCACCCCGCGGAGTGGACCTACGCCAACATCGAGACGCAGGCCAACTCGTTCAAGCGCTACGGCATCTCCTTCGACTGGTCGCGCCGCCTGCACACCAGCGACGCCGACTACTTCCACTGGAACCAGTGGCTGTTCAACCGCTTCTTCGAGCGCGGCCTGGCCTACCGCAAGGGCGGCCTGGTCAACTGGTGCCCCAACGACCAGACCGTGCTGGCCAACGAGCAGGTCGTGGCCGGCAAGTGCGAGCGGTGCGGCGCGGACGTCGTCAGGCGCGAGCTGACGCAGTGGTACTTCAAGATCACTGACTACGCGCAGCGCCTGCTGGACGACATGGACCAGCTCGAAGGCGGCTGGCCCGAGCGCGTCATGACCATGCAGCGCAACTGGATCGGCCGCTCCGAGGGCGCCGACGTGCTGTTCCAGATCGAGGGCCGCGACGAGCCCGTGCACGTCTACACCACGCGCCCCGACACGCTGTTCGGCGCCACGTTCTTCGTGGTCGCGGTCGACGCCGCGCTGGCCGACGAGATCGTCACCGACGAGCAGCGCCCCGCGTTCGAGGCCTACCGCGCCGAGGTCGCCAAGCTGAGCGACATCGAGCGGCTGTCCACCGACAAGGAGAAGACCGGCGTCTTCCTGGGCCGCCACGCGATCAACCCGGTCAACGGCGAGCGCATCCCCGTCTGGGCCGCCGACTACGTGCTGTCCGACTACGGCCACGGCGCCATCATGGCCGTGCCCGCCCACGACCAGCGCGACCTCGACTTCGCCCGCAAGTTCGGGCTGCCGGTCAAGGTCGTCGTGCACACCGGGCTGGCCGACCCCGGCGAGACCGGCGAGGCCACGCCCGGCGAGGGCCGGCTGGTCAACTCCGGCCCGCTCGACGGCCTGACCAAGGCCGAGGCCATCGCCAAGATCATCGAGATCCTGGAGGTCGACGGCAAGGGCGCAGGCGCGGTCAACTTCCGGCTGCGCGACTGGCTGCTGTCGCGGCAGCGGTTCTGGGGCACGCCGATCCCGATCATCCACTGCGGCGACTGCGGCGAGGTGCCCGTCCCCGACGACCAGCTGCCGGTCACGCTGCCCGACCTGCGCGGCGAGGCGCTGTCGCCCAAGGGCGTCTCCCCGCTGGCCAGCGCCACCGACTGGGTCAACGTCGAGTGCCCCAAGTGCGGCGGCCCGGCCAAGCGCGACACCGACACCATGGACACCTTCGTCGACTCGTCCTGGTACTTCCTGCGCTACTGCTCGCCCGGCTACACCGAGGGCCCGTTCGACGTCGAGCAGGTCCGCAAGTGGGGCCCCATCGACCAGTACGTGGGCGGTGTCGAGCACGCGGTGCTGCACCTGCTCTACTCGCGCTTCTTCACCAAGGTCCTGCACGACATGGGCATGGTGAGCTTCACCGAGCCGTTCCTGCGGCTGCTCAACCAGGGCCAGGTGATCAACGGCGGCAAGGCGATGTCGAAGTCCCTGGGCAACGGCGTCGACCTGGGCCAGCAGATCGACGACTACGGCGTCGACGCGGTCCGCCTGACGATGGTGTTCGCCGGCCCGCCGGAGGACGACATCGACTGGGCCGACGTGTCGCCGGCGGCGTCGCAGAAGTTCCTGGCCCGCGCCTTCCGGGTGATGGACGAGACGGCCAGCGAGCCGGGCGTCTCCTTCGAGGGCGGCGACCTGGAGCTGCGCAAGATCACCCACCGGACCATCGACGAGGTCACCAAGCTGGTCGAGTCCTACCGCTTCAACGTCGCGGTGGCGCGCATGATGGAGCTGACCACGGCCGCCCGCCGGGCGATCGACTCCGGCCCCGGCGCCGCCGACCCGGCGGTGCGCGAGGCCGCCGAGGCGCTGGCCGTCATGCTGTCGCTGGTCGCCCCCTACACCGCCGAGGAGGGCTGGGAGCGGCTGGGCCACACCGGCGGCACCGTCGCCAAGGCAGGCTGGCCGGTCGCCGACCCGGCGCTGCTCGTCCAGGAGTCGGTCACCTGCGTCGTGCAGGTCGCGGGCAAGGTGCGCGAGCGGCTGGAGGTCCCGCCCGGCATCTCCGAGGACGAGCTGCGCGAGCTGGCCCTGGCCTCCGAGAAGGTCCAGGGCTACCTCCAGGGCACCCCGCGCAAGGTGATCGTCCGGGCGCCCAAGCTGGTCAACATCGTCCCCTGACGCTCACAGCCGGCGCAGGGCCGGCAGGAGGTCCTTCTCCGCCCAGGCGAAGAAGGGCTCCTGCTGGTCGGCGCCGATCTGCACGAGCGCGACGTGGGTGTAGCCGCCGTCGAGATAGGCGCGCACCGCCTCCACGACCGCGTCCACGTCGTTGCCGCACGGCACGCTCTGCGCGACGTCGTCGGGGCGTACGGTCGAGGCGGCGGCCGCGAAGTTGACCGGGCCGGGCAGCTCGGCCATGACCTTCCAGCCGCCGACGCCCGACCAGCGCCACAGCCGGTGCGCGCGTTCCTTGGCCGCCTCGGCGTCGGTGTCGTAGGAGAGCGCGAGCTGCCCGTACACCGGCTTGCCCGAGCCTCCGGCGTCGGCGAACGCGCTGACCACCTCGGGCATCGGGTCGTTGATGACCAGGATGTCCCCGTACTCGGCGGCGAGCCGCGCCGAGCTGGAGCCCGAGGCGGCGATCGCGATCGGCACCGGCTCCTCGGGCAGGTCGTACAGCTTGGCCGAGTCGACGTCGTAGAACTCGCCCTGGTAGGTGACGTAGCCGCCGCCGAACAGCTCGCGGATGATCTGCACGGCCTCACGCAGCATGCGGTGGCGCACGTCGGCGGACGGCCAGCCCTCGCCGATGACGTGCTCGTTGAGGTTCTCGCCCGCGCCGAGGCCGAGCGTGAACCGGCCGCCGCTCAGCACGCCCATCGTGGCCGCCTTCTGCGCCACCACCGCCGGGTGGTAACGCATGATCGGGCAGGTCACGTACGTCATGAGCGGCAGCCGGGCGGTGGCCTGGGCCGCGGCGCCGAGCACCGACCAGGCGTACGGTGAATGGCCCATCTCCTCGACCCACGGGAAGTAGTGGTCGGAGATGACCGCGTAGTCGAAGCCCGCCTGCTCGGCCCGGGCGGCGAAGTCGACGAGCTGCCGGGCGGGCGTCTGCTCGCACATCAGGGTGTAGCCGAATTCTGCCATGATGTCCGGACTACCCGGCTTCGTACAGGCTAGTTACCGGCCGGTGGAGATCAATGATGGTCCGCCAGCTCCTCCACCACCAGGCCGAGCCCGATGCCCAGCAGCCAGATGTCCTTGACGATGCCGATGCCCTCCTGCGACGGGCGCAGGCTGCCCTCCTGGCGCAGGCCCGGCGTCTTCAGGTAGAGCCCGATCAGCCCGCCCGCGAACCCGGTCAGCGCCACCCCGGCCAGCAGCGACGGCACCACGGGCAGCAGCAGGGCGGCGCCGAGCGCGATCTCGGCCTTCGACAGCAGCTTGACGAACCGCTGCGGCTCCAGCTTGCCCAGGAACGGATACGGGACGGTCGCCATCCCGTGCACCCCGGCGGCGGTCTGTTCGTCGGCGTGCGCCTTGGACAGGCCGGAGTTCAGGATGATCGCCCCGGCGGCGATCCTGGGCGGCATCTGGTGAGCGCGTGCGCAGAGTCTCATGCCGTGCTCCTGCCCCTGACGTGCGCGGCTGTCCGCTGAGCGCGGAAATTATCCTCTACGGTTCGATGGGCTGCGCATTAGTGTTCAGCTGTGACAACTGGCGCTTACCTGAGATTCCCGCACCTAAACGGTGACCTCGTCACCTTCGTCGCCGACGACGATGTCTGGCTCGCCCCCGTGACCGGCGGCCGGGCCTGGCGGTTCACCGCCGACCGGACCCCCGTCTCGGCCCCGCGTTTCTCCCCCGACGGCAGCCGCATCGCCTGGACCAGCACCCGCGAAGGCGCCCCCGAGGTGTTCGCGGCCGAGCTCGACGGCGGCGAGGGCGAGCGGCTCACCCACTGGGGCTCCGCCTCCACGCAGGCGCGCGGCTGGAGCGACGACGGCAGGCCCCGCGCGATCAGCGCCACCGGCCAGGGCGGGCGCAACAGGACGTGGGCGTACGAGATCCCGCTCGACGGCGGCCCCGCCACCCGCCTGCCGTACGGCTGGGTGAGCGACCTGTCCACCAGCGGCGATCGCGTGGTCACCGTGTCGCCGATGTGGCGCGAGCCGTCCGCCTGGAAGCGCTACCGGGGCGGCACCGCGGGCAAGATCTGGATCGACGCCGACGGCACCGGCGAGTTCACCCGGCTGTTCGCCGACAGCGCCGCCCAGCACTGGGCCGCCATGTGGATCGGCGACCGCATCGCCTTCCTCGCCGACACCGACGGCACCGGCAACCTCTACTCCGCCCTGCCCGACGGCTCCGACCTGCGCCGCCACAGCTCACACGACGCGTTCTACGCCCGCCACGCCGCCACCGACGGCGAGCGCGTCGTCTACTCCCACGCCGGCGACCTGTGGCTGCTGGAAAGCCTGGACGCCGAGCCGTACCCGCTCGACATCCGCCTCGGCGGCCCCCGGCCGGCCCGCGCCCGGCGGCCCGCCCCCGCCCGCGTCGGCGGCTTCTCACCCGACACGTCCGGGCGTGCGAGCGCCGTCGAGATCCGCGGCACCGCCCACTGGCTCACCCACCGCGACGGCCCCGCCGGCGCGCTGCGCGTCGAGCCCGGCGTCCGCGTCCGCCTGCCGCGCGCCCTCGGCTCCGACGGCCGCGCGATCTGGGTCTCCGACGCCACCGGCGAGGACGGCCTGGAGATCGGCACGCCCGGCGGCGAGATCCGCACCCTGGCCGCCGGCGAGCTCGGCCGCGTCCTCGAACTGGAGGCCGCCCCCGACGGCAAGCACGCCGCCGTCGCCACCCACGACGGCCGGCTCCTCGTCGCCGACCTGGAGACCGGCGACCTGCGCGAGCTCGACCGCACCGGCTACGGCGACATCAGCGGGCTGACGTTCTCGCCCGACTCCGCCTGGCTCGCCTGGGTGCACCCGCACCACAACCCGCTCTCGCAGATCAAGATGGGCCGCCTCGACGGCACCTCCGTCATCGAGGTCACGCCGCTCCGCTTCGCCGACTACGACCCCGTCTTCACCAAGGACGGCAAGCACCTGGCGTTCCTGTCGGTGCGCACCTTCGACCCGGTCTACGACGCGCACGTCTTCGACCTGTCGTTCCCCGCCGGCTGCCGGCCGTACCTGGTGCCGCTGCGCGCCGGCACGCCCTCCCCGTTCGACCCGAGCCTCCAGGGGCGCGGCTTCAACGGCGAGGACGACCACCCCACGCCGGAGGAGAAGAAGAAGGACAAGGACGACACACCGCCGCGCACCGAGGTCGACCCCGAAGGGCTCGCCTCCCGCGTCGTGCCCGTCCCGGTGCCCGCCGCCCGCTACAGCAACCTGCGCACCGCCAAGGACGCGCTGCTCTGGCTGCGCCACCCGCTGTCCGGCCAGCTCGGCGACGGCACCGAGCAGACCGGCGAGGTCGTCCTGGAGCGCTACGACCTGGCCAAGCGCGCCAAGTCCGAGCTCGGCAAGGAGATCCGCGCCTTCGAGGTGAGCGGCGACGGTACCCGCCTCGTCCTCAACGGCAAGAACGGCCTCCAGACCCGCCCGGCCGGAGACGGCGACGACGTCGTCACCATCGACCTCGACCGGGTCTCCGTCCAGCTCGACCCCGTCGCCGAATGGCGGCAGGGCTACCGCGAGGCCGGGCGGCTCATGCGCGACCACTTCTGGCGCGCCGACATGAACGGCGTCGACTGGCAGGCCGTGCTCGACCGCTACGAGCCGCTGGTCGAGCGGATCGGCTCCCACTCCGAGCTGGTCGACCTGCTCTGGGAGGTGCAGGGCGAGCTCGGCACCTCCCACGCCTACGCCATCGCCAACGGCGCCCCCGTCGACCCGCGCCGCCGCCAGGGCCTGCTCGGCGCCGACCTGTCCCGCGACGACGACGGCACCTGGCGCGTCGCTCGCATCCTGCCGGGCGAGACCTCCGACCACGACGCCCGCTCGCCGCTGCTCGCGCCCGGCGTCGCCGTCCGCGCAGGTGACGCGATCGTCGCAGTCAACGGCCGGCCCGTCGACCCGGCGCGCGGCCCGCTGCCCCTGCTCGCGGGCACGGCGGGCCACCCCGTCGAGCTCACCGTACGGGCCGGCACCGGCGGCGAGCCGCGCAAGGTCGTGGTGACGCCCATCGCCGACGAGCTCCGGCTGCGCTACCACGACTGGGTGGAGAACCGGCGCGCCTACGTCCGCGAGGCGTCCGGCGGCCGGCTCGGCTACCTGCACGTGCCCGACATGGTCGCCGCCGGGTGGGCGCAGTTCCACCGCGACCTGCGGACGGAGATGGCCCGCGAGGGTTTGGTCGTGGACGTGCGCGAGAACGGCGGCGGGCACGTCTCCGAGCTCGTGCTGGAGAAGCTGTCACGCCGGGTCACCGGCTGGATCCAGGTGCGCGGCAACCAGCCGATGCGCTACCCCGAGGACTCGCCGCGCGGCCCCGTCGTCGCCGTCACCGACGAGTACGCCGGATCCGACGGCGACATCGTCAGCGCCGGGATCAAGAACCGCGCCATCGGCCCGCTCGTCGGCGTCCGCACCTGGGGCGGCGTGATCGGCATCGACTCCCGCTACTCGCTGGTCGACGGCACCGCCGTCACGCAGCCGCGCTACTCGTTCTGGCTCGAAGGGCCCGGGTGGGGGGTGGAGAACCACGGCGTCGACCCCGACATCGAGGTCGTCATCACCCCGCAGGACCGCGTCGCCGGGCGCGACCCGCAACTGGAGAAGGCCGTCGAGCTCGCGCTCGCCGCGCTGGAGGAGACCCCGGCGGCCACCGCCCCGGACCTGCCGCCTCTGCCCTGACCCGAGGCATGCGGGGCGCCCCGTACGGCCGGTTTCACGACGACGCCCGACGGTCGCCCTGCCCGGCGGCCCTCACGACACGCGAGGGTCGCCCCACACGGCGGCCCTCACGACACCCGAGGGTCGCCCCACACGGCGGTCGAGGTGAAGCAGGTCTCGGCCTCCGTCCGCAGGATCACGACGCTCGCCCCGTCGAGGGTCACGTCCATCGTCGCCGGCCGCTTGAGCTGGGCGGCGACCGAGCCGACCTCCTCGTCGGAGTCGGGCTGGCCGTCCTCGTCCCGGTCGGCGAAGACCGTGAACGTCACCGCCTGCTCACTGTCCTCGGCCTCGGCGAGCCCCACCGTGGCCTCGAACCGCTGGTAGCCCTTGCCGAGCGGGAAGACCGTCGTCGCCATGTTCGTCCCGCAGTCGGTCGCGAAGCCGAGGCTGTGCCGGTAGGTGTGCCCGCCGATCCGCTGCGTGCCCTTGATCGGCGCGGACTCGGTCGGGGTCAGGCTCGACAAGAGGAGGGCGCCCTCCGTGAGCGCCGACCGGCCCGGCTCCGGCGACGTGCCCGCCGGCTCCGTGATGGTCGCCGTCGCGGTGATCGTCACCGTGGCCGCCGGCGACGGCGTCACCTGCGCCGCCTGGCTGGCCCCCTCGTCCTTACCGGCCAGGTAGGTCATGTAGGCCACGACCACGCCCGCCAACGCGGTGATCACCGCGGCCAGGATCTGCCCGTTGCGCCCCTCGCGCGCGGCTTTGACCGCGGGGTCGTCGTCGTCGCGTGGCTCTGTCGTCATTCATCCTCGGCTGGGGGTTACGCGGAGTGAGGAATGACGATCATACCGTCACCGAGCCGATCCTACGCAGGATCTCCTCCAGAACGGGCCGGCCGGTCGCGAAGTTCAGCCGGACGAACGTCTCCCCGCCCGGCCCGAACGCCGTCCCGTCACTCAGCAGCACCCGGGCCTCCCGCTCCAGCACCTCCGCCATCCCCGGCCGGTCGTAACCCAGCCACGCCAGATAGGTGGCCTCCGGCACCCGGTACGTGACGCCCTCCGGCAGGCCGGACGCGATCAGGTGCCGGTTGTGGTCCAGCAGCGCCCGCGTCTCCTCCAGCCACGCGTCGCCGTGCCTCCACGCCGCGACCGTCGCCTCCACGCCGAACACGCTCGGCGACCCGAACACGAACTCCGGCTGCGCGTCCAGCGCCTTACGCGCCGCCGGCGCGCCCACGTGCGCCACCGAGCAGCGGATCCCGCCCAGGTTGAACGCCTTCGTGGCCGACGTCAGCGTCACGGTACGGTTCGGCAGGATCGTCGCGAACGGGATGTGCCGGTGCGGCTCGTACACCAGGTCGGCGTGGATCTCGTCCGAGATCACCAGCAGGTCGTGCCGCTCCGCGTGCTCCGCCAGCTCCTCCAGCTCCGCCCGGGTGAACACCCTGCCGGTCGGATTGTGCGGATTGACCAGCAGCAGCACCCGGCATCCCGCCAGATCCGGCACCTCGAACCGCCACGAATCCCCGTCCGCCACCATCGGCACCGGCCGCAGCGGCCGGCCCATCGACTCCAGCGTGCCCAGGAACGGGTGATAGGCCGGAGTGTGCAGCGCCACCGCGTCACCCCGCTCGGTGCAGACGTGCAGGAGCACCTGCAGGGCCTGGTTCAGGTCGGAGTACGTGCGCACCGATCCCGCGTCCGCCGCCCAGCCGAACCGTGCGGCCATCCGCTCCGCGAACGCCTCCGCCAGCGGCTCGCACTGCGGGCTGTCCAGCCACACCGGGTAGCCCAGGTCCCCGTCGGCCCGCCGCCGCAGCGCCTCACGCACCGCCGGGGCCGTGCGGAGGTCCATGTCGGCCACCCAGGCGGGAATCACCCCCGGGGCGGCCTTCGCCCACTTCAGTCCGTCATTGGATGCCTTGAAGTCCTTGCCCACGAATGCGTTGCTCACCCGATCAGTGTAGAAACATCCGGATTCGTCCGCCGGGCTGGTCCGTCCGCCGGGCTGGTCCGTCCACCGAGCTGGTCCGTCCACCGAGCCGGTCCGTCCACTGAGCCGGTCCGTCCATCGAGCCGGTCCGTCCACTGAGCCGGTCCGTCCATCGAGCCGGTCCGTCCCCTCAGGCCGACCGGCCTTCTCGCGCCTCACGTCGCCAAGGGCGGCCGCCTCGGCCTTCCCCTCGCCCAGAGGCCTCCACCTCGCCCAGCGGCGGACCAGGGGCTACTTCACCCAGCGTCCTTCACCACCCCCAGCAGTCTTCACCGCGCCCAGCAGCCTTGAAAGCACCCCCAGCGGCCTTGACCGTGCCCAGCGGCCTCTACGGCGCGGGGCGCCGTCTCACCTCGCCGAGGTGAGACGGCGCAGCAGCCGCGCCGTACTCCGCCGCCGCCCCCACGCGATCACACCGCTCACCACGAGGAGCGCCAACGGCAGCACCACACTGCCCCCGGACACGAACGCCTCCGTCACGACGGCCCCCGCCATCAGCCCCACGAACGCCAGCCCCGCGAGCCCCGCCAGCGCCGGCACCAGCAGCGCCACGGCCCCCGCCACCTCCAGCACCCCGACCAGCTGCCGGAACCAGTCCCCCCAGCCGATCGCCTCGAACGTCGACGCCGCAGGCTCCGCCCCGGCGAACTTCGCCAACGCCCCCATCACGAACCAGCCCGCCGCGACCACCTGCAGCACCCACAGAGCGAACCCGCCCACCTTGCTCTTGTCCATGCAACCGACGCTACGAAGCCCCTGTGGGACGCGGAATCGCCCTGCCTACCGGACCAGGGTGCACCTAGATGCACCACCCCCGAGCACACGCCCGCCGGTCCGAACGAGAGAAGCCGCACAGGGATGGGCACAGGCAGCCGCGAGGTGCCCCCTAGTACGAGGACCACGCTCATCTCCCGCCGGACTTCAGGCTGGAGCACAGGCCGGGGAATCGGAGGAGAGAGGGCACGAGGAGAGAGCGCGTGAGGGGGAGGGCATGAGGGTCGGCAGGGGCACCGTGCGGCGGCGGCAGCGTGCGGCATGGGGTGCGTGCGGCAGTGGCACGTGCGGCGGCCGGACTGGGCCTGCGGCGGCGGCTGGGGCTGGGCCTGCGGCGGGGACCCCGGGGCGGCGACTGAGGCCGGGGCCGCGCCTTGGGCCGGGGCCCGCGCCTTGGGCCGGGGCCGCGTCTGGCGTGGGCGGCGCCTGAGGCCGGGACCGAGGGATGGGGCGGCGACTGGGACGGGGGCCGCGGGCGAAGGGCAGGGGCGGGCCTGGGCCGCACCTGGGGCCGGGCTGGCTCCGTCGTCGGTAGGTGGGGGCCAGGGGTGAGCCGGGGCGTACAGAGGCAGCGGAAAGCGTGCGTGCCGCGGATGCAGGAGGGGGCATCCGCGGGCACGCCGGGAGGGGGCTCGTGGCGACCGGCTCGGGCAAGAGGGTAGGCCCGGGCCGGCGTCGAAGGTCAGAGGCGGCGCAGGACCGCTACGACCTTGCCCAGGACGCTGGCCTCGTCGCCCGGGATGGGCTCGTAGTTGGGGTTGTGCGGCACCAGCCAGACGTGGCCGTCCTTGCGCTTGAACGTCTTGACCGTGGCCTCGCCCTCGATCATGGCGGCCACGATGTCGCCGCTCTCGGCGACCGGCTGCTGGCGGACCACGACCCAGTCGCCGTCGGCGATGGCGGCGTCGATCATCGAGTCACCGGCGACCTGGAGGAGGAACAGCGTGCCCTCGCCGACAAGCTGCTTGGGCAGCGCGAAGACGTCCTCGACGCTCTCCTCGGCGAGGATTGGGCCACCGGCGGCGATGCGGCCCACGAGCGGGACGTAGGCGGCGGTGGGCCGGCTGACGGGCGACTCGTCGTTGGAGGCGTCGGGGTCGACCCAGAGCACCGGCTCGCCCGGCAGGCGGACCTCAAGCGCGCGCGGGCGGTGTGGGTCACGCCGCAGATAGCCCTTGCGCTGCAGGGCGGTCAACTGGTGCGACACGCTGGACGTGCTCGTCAACTGCACGGCTTCGCCGATCTCGCGCATGGACGGCGGATAGCCGCGCTGCTGCACCGAGTCGCGGATCACCTCAAGGATCTTGCGCTGCCTCGGGGTCAGCCCCAGGGAGTCACGTCGGCGCACCGCGAGGTCGGTGACCCCGTTTGCCTCGTCCCGCTCGCTCATGCTCTGCCTCCTCGCCCGGCGGGCCGCCTTACCGGCGCCCCTCCCGGTCCGTGGTCTTGATGTCGCACACAGCGACCGTATCGCTCTTGAAGATCATCTTCAAACAATTGTTCGAGTCTTCCTCGAAATCGGTCGCGGCGTGGTGTACAACATCGTACGGGAGTTCGATCGACATCGTGTTCGATATGCCGATCTTTATGTGGCCCGTTTCGCGGGCCGCGACGGCGGGAGGTCAATCGTGCGAACGACCACAATCACAGACGCGACCAGCGACGACGTCAATCATCTCACCCTCATCGCCGACGCCACCCAGGACAGACGCCCCGCCCGGGCGCACGGGGAATCCAGGGGCGGCGACGCGGAGGCAGGGGGCGGGGAGGCCGGGGGACGGGCGAGGGGGAAGGTGAGCGGGCGTTCGAGAACTCGCGGGGGAGGCGCTGGGCGGTCATACGGGGACGGGGAGGGCATTCGGCGCGCCGGCCGTTCGGCGGGAGGTTCGGGGAGCCGTGGCGTGACCGGCTCCGCGGGTGGTGGCGCTGGGGAGCGCGGATCGGCAGGGAGTCGTGGCATGGGGGAGCGTGGGCAAGCGCGGGGGCGTGGCGTAGGCGACCCCGGCGCGGCGGGACGGGGCGCGGGCGGGCCTGGCGTGGCGGGACGGGGCGCGGACGACCCCGGTGCGGCGGGTCGTGGTGCGGGCGGGCCTGGCGCGGGCGAGCGCGCGGGTGGGCGTGCGGGCGGGGGCGCTGGGGAGCGGCCTCGGCTGTGGCTGGTGCCGCCGCCCCGGGCCGAGGTGGGGGCCGACGGGACGGACCGTACGGGCCGAGAGGGTCGAAGGGTTCGAGGAGGCGTACGGGCGGCGCGGCGGCGCGGCGGTGCACCGGTGCGGCTCGTGAAGTCGGAGGGCGCGGCGTCCCCGGGGCGGCCGGGCATGGTGCTCGTGCAGGGCTCGGGCAAGGGTGCCGCGCGACGCTCGGCGGACGGGGCGGCGTGGCGCTCCGGGGAGAAGAGCGTGCCGGGGCGGCAGGGGGACGCGGCTCCGGGGCGGCGAGGGCGCAGGGCGCAGGTGAGGCGAGCGGGCAAGGCTTCGGCGTGGTGGGGGAGCGAGGCGTCGGCGCAGTGCGGGGACAAGGCTTCAGCGCGACAGGGAGGCAAGGCGGCACGGCGGGGAGGCAAAGCGGTACGGCGGGGAGGCAAGGCGGTGCGGCCAGGAGGCAAAGCGGTGCGGCCAGGAGGCAAGGCGGCGCGGCAGGGGGAGAGGGTGCCGGTGCGGTTGACGCGGCGGGGGAGGGCGGTGCTGGTGATGGGGGTGGCGCTGCTGTCGCTGGCCGGGTTCTGGCTGGGGACGCGGGCGGCGAGCATGGCGGAGGCCGAGCCCGCGACCCCGGCCCAGGTCGGCGCGCCGTGGATCGAGGTGCAGCGTGGCGACACGATCTGGACGATCGCCGATGCCATGGCCGGGGAGGGCGAGGACCCGATGGCGATCGTGGCGGAGATCCGGCGGCTCAACGGGTTGCCCGATTCGCTCATCCGGACGGGCACCAAGTTGTACGTGCCGGCGTCGCCGTGAACTGAGGGGTGAGAGCGTCACACGGGGGAAGCGGTGTGACGCTGGTTCACGCGCGAGCGGGGGCGCAAACGGCGTGACAGGGGACCGCTGCGGTGACGGATGTGACACCGCCGGGGCGACACGCCCGGGGAGGGCGGCAGTGCCGCGCCTGATCAGCGACTTCCGCGGCGGGGGGTCGCTCAACTTGCGTTCATGGTCGCGCGCTTCTACGGTTGGACCACAACATCTAGTAGTTACACCGATGTAGTTCACCACACCTTGTGTTTACGCGACCGCTCCACGGACAGCCGTGGAGTGTGCGCGAGCGTACCGGGGCGCGGGTTCGGCGCATGTGGTGACCCGGGGTCCGAGGAGGCGTACGCGCGTGCATTGTCCGTTCTGTCGCCACCCCGACACGAGGGTCATCGACAGCCGCTCCACGGAGGACGGCGCGGCGATCAGACGCCGTCGCACGTGCCCCGACTGCGGGCGACGCTTCACCACCCAGGAGACCGTACTCCTCATGGTGAGCAAACGCAGCGGGGTGACCGAGCCCTTCTCCAGGGACAAGGTCGTCGCGGGCGTGCGGCGGGCCTGCCAGGGCAGGCCGGTGAGCGAGGACTCGCTGGCCCAGCTCGGCCAGAGCGTGGAGGAGGCCATCCGCGCCAAGGGTGCGGCGGAGATCCCCTCCAACGAGGTGGGGCTGGCGATCCTCGGGCCGCTGCGCGCGCTCGACGAGGTGGCCTATTTGCGTTTCGCATCGGTATATCGCGGTTTCGAAAGCCTGGCGGACTTCGAAGCCGAGATCTCTCAGTTGAAGGCGGAGAAGGGGGAGTCATGACGGAGACGGCCAGCGGTTCAGTCACGCGCGGAGGAAACGGTGGAAAGCGCCCGCGCAAGGGCCTGAAGATGAAGCGGATCTTCACCAAGCCCGGCGTGCATCCGTACGACGACGTGACGTGGGAGCGCCGTGACGTCGTCATGACCAACTGGCGCGACGGCTCGGTCAACTTCGAGCAGCGGGGAGTCGAGTTCCCCGAGTTCTGGTCGGTCAACGCCGCCAACATCGTGACGACCAAGTACTTCCGCGGCGCCGTCGGCACCCCGCAGCGCGAGTTCAGCCTGCGCCAGCTCGTGGACCGCGTCGTGGGCGTCTACACGCGCACGGGCGTCGAGCACGGCTACTTCGCCACCGACGAGGACGCCGAGATCTTCGACCACGAGCTGAAGCACGCCCTGATCCACCAGGTGTTCGCCTTCAACTCGCCGGTCTGGTTCAACGTGGGCACCCAGTCGCCGCAGCAGGTGTCGGCGTGCTTCATCCTCTCCGTGGACGACCAGATGGAGTCGATCCTGGAGTGGTACAAGGAAGAGGGCGTGATCTTCAAGGGCGGTTCCGGATCGGGCGTCAACCTGTCGCGCATCCGCTCGTCCAAGGAGCTGCTCTCCAGCGGCGGCACCGCCAGCGGCCCCGTGTCGTTCATGCGCGGCGCCGACGCGAGCGCCGGCACGATCAAGTCCGGCGGCGCCACCCGCCGGGCCGCCAAGATGGTCGTGCTCGACGTGGACCACCCCGACATCGAGGAGTTCATCGAGACCAAGGCGCGCGAGGAGGACAAGGTCCGCGCGCTGCGCGACGCCGGGTTCGACATGGACCTGGGCGGCAAGGACATCGTCTCCGTCCAGTACCAGAACGCCAACAACTCGGTGCGCGTCTCCGACGAGTTCATGCGCGCGGTGGAGAAGGGCGGCGAGTTCGGGCTGCGCGCCCGCCTCAGCGGCGAGGTGATCGAGACCGTCGACGCCCGCGACCTGTTCCGCAAGATGGCCAAGGCCGCGTGGGAGTGCGCCGACCCGGGCGTGCAGTACGACGACACGATCAACGACTGGCACACCACCCCCGAGACCGGTCGCATCACCGCCTCCAACCCGTGCAGCGAGTACGTCCACCTGGACAACTCCTCCTGCAACCTGGCCAGCATCAACCTGCTGAAGTTCCTGAAGGACGACAACTCCTTCGACGTCGCGAACTTCGTCAAGCTGACCGAGCTGATCATCACCGCGATGGACATCTCGATCTGCTTCGCCGACTTCCCGACGGAGAAGATCGGCGAGACCACCCGCGCCTACCGCCAGCTCGGCATCGGCTACGCCAACCTGGGCGCGCTGCTGATGGCGACCGGCCACGCGTACGACTCCGACGGCGGCCGGGCGGTGGCCGGGGCGATCACGTCGCTGATGACCGGCGTGTCCTACCGCCGCAGCGCCGAGCTGGCCGGGGTCGTGGGCGCGTACGACGGCTACGCCCGCAACGCCGAGCCGCACAAGCGCGTGATGCGCAAGCACGCCTCCGCCAACGACGGGCTGCGCACGATCGGCTCGATGGACGCCAAGATCCACGCCGAGGCGACCCGCCAGTGGTCGGAGTGCCTCAAGGTCGGCGAGAAGAACGGCTACCGCAACGCCCAGGCCAGCCTGCTGGCCCCGACGGGCACCATCGGCCTGATGATGGACTGCGACACCACCGGCATCGAGCCGGACCTGGCGCTGGTCAAGTTCAAGAAGCTGGTCGGCGGCGGCTCCATGCAGATCGTCAACCAGACGATCCCGCGTGCGCTGCGGCAGCTCGGCTACCAGCAGGAGCAGATCGAGGCCATCGTCGAGTACATCGCCGAGCACGGCCACGTCGTCGACGCCCCCGGCCTGCGGCACGAGCACTACGAGGTGTTCGACTGCGCGATGGGCGAGCGGGCGATCGCGCCCATGGGCCACGTGCGGATGATGGCCGCCACGCAGCCGTTCCTGTCGGGCGCCATCTCCAAGACCGTCAACCTGCCCGAGTCGGCCTCGATCGACGACATCGAGCAGGTCTACATGGAGGGCTGGCGGCTCGGTCTCAAGGCCCTGGCCGTCTACCGCGACAACTGCAAGGTCGGCCAGCCGCTGTCGGCCGGCGGCACCAAGAAGGACGAGGCCAAGCCGGACGCCGAGCCCGAGGTCAAGGTCATCGAGGTCAACCGGCCGACCCGGCGCCGGATGCCCAACCAGCGGCCGAGCACCACGACCCGCTTCACGGTCGGCGGCGCCAAGGGCTACATGACCGCTTCGTCCTACCCGGACGACGGGCTGGGCGAGGTCTTCCTCAAGATGTCCAAGCAGGGCTCCACGCTGGCGGGCGTCATGGACGCCTTCTCGGTGGCGATCTCCATCGGTCTCCAGTACGGGGTGCCGCTGGAGACGTACATGAGCAAGTTCGTCAACATGCGGTTCGAGCCGGCGGGCATGACGGACGACCCGGACATCCGGATGGCCACGTCGGTGATGGACTACATCTTCCGCCGCCTGGCGCTCGACCACCTGCCCTACGAGGAGCGGGCGGCGCTGGGCATCTTCTCGGCGGCCGAGCGGGCGGCGCAGCAGCGCGGCGAGGACCCGGCGGCGCTGCAGGAGACGGTCGACCGCGAGGCGCTGGCCCAGTCGGCGCCCATCGAGGAGAAGCCGAAGCCGGAGCCGTCCAAGGAGCTGACGCTGGAGAGCCACCAGCGCTTCACGGCCGACGCCCCGCTCTGCATGACGTGCGGCACCAAGATGCGCCCGGCGGGCAGCTGCTACGTCTGCGAGGGCTGCGGCTCCACCAGCGGCTGCAGCTGACGACATCCGGGGATCCGGGCGCGCCCGGGTCCCCGGCCCATGCGGGCGCGGGCGCTCAGAGCGGCGGGACGAGGGTGAAGTAGCGCTCGAGCAGGGCCCGGTCGCCGCGCACCGCGAGCCGGTCGGCGCTGACGCGCTGCCACAGCCAGAGCATCAGGTCCGAGGCCGTGCCGCTGAGCTCCACGTCGGCGGGCCCCTCGGTGAGGCGCACGTCGTCGCCGTCGAAGCGGACCGTCCACGTGCCGGGCCCGTCGCCGCGGCGGAAGGCGTACGTCTCGCCCGTGCCCGGCGGAGCCTGCGCCATCGCCCGGCGCAGCGGGGCCATGACCTCGAAGGTCTGTCCGATCGCGTCGGCCGCCAGCGAGCCGTCCACGGGCCGGGCGGTGGCGGGGGCGGCGGCGTCCTCGGCGTCCCAGCGGTGGACGGCGGCCTCGATGGCCTGCATGCGGAGCCAGAAGCCGACGCTCTGGTCCTGCGACCACGTCCACACCCGGGTGCCGGGCCCGGCGCTCGCGAACTGCCCGGCCAGGGCGGCGGCGCCCTCGGCGAACCAGGTGACCAGGCTGTCCGGCAGCGGGCCGGTCGTGGGGGTGTGGCCGGGCCTGGGCCAGCCGGTGGTGTCGGCGGGCAGGGCGAGGACGGCCGGGCCGGGCGAGGCCGGCGGCTCGGTGAGCCGGTTCGCGATCAGGTGGGCGACGTGGCGGTGCACGCCGCCCAAGTGCCGGACGAGGTCGGCCACCGCCCAGCCGGGGCAGGTCCGCACCAGGGCGGCACCGGCTGAGCGGGCGGCGGCGGCGAAGGCGGTGGTCTCCTTGCGGAAGTGCGCGAGGTGGTCCATGCCTCCGACTCTCGCACGAGCGGACGGCCGGTGGCGGGTGCCCGGAATTCACCCGCCACCGGCACGCTTCTACTGGCGCAGGCCGGCGTCCAGCGCGTTGGTGAGGGTGCCGGAGGCGGTGTCGCCCGACATCTCCCACACCATCGCGCCGAGCAGGCCCTTGCTCTTGAGCCAGGCGGTCTTCTTCTGGATCGACCAGACGTCGTCGAAGCTCCACCACTGCCCGTTGTTGCCGGTGTAGCAGTAGGTGGCGACCGCGGCCTCGTCGTGCCTGACCGTGCAGCCGGGCACCGAGGCGAGCAGGTTGCTGTAGCCGCGGGTGCCGGCCTCCTCCTGGAACTGGCCGGGAGCGGCCCCGACGGCCGACTGCCACTCGCCGAACTTGCCGCCGTCGGCGACCTGCTGCCAGCCGCGGCCGTAGTAGGCGAGCCCGATGGTGATCTTCCTCGGGTTGACCCCCGCGTCCAGGTAGACGTCGACGGCCTTCTCCACGCTGAAGTCCGGGTTGTACGGGCTGTCGGCGTCGAGGTAGAGGTTGCCCTGGTGGCCGGTTCGGTTCGGCTCCCAGGAGTTGTCGCTGCCGGCCCCGTGGAAGTCGTAGCCCTGGACGTTGAAGATGTCCAGATATTTCGCGACTTCGGGGAGGTCCCAGCCGGCCTCGATCTTGACCGGGTCCGCCGGGGTGAAGGCCGTCAGGTCGTAACGCTTGCCCGTGGTCTGGGTGAGCGCGTCGAGCTGCCGCCTGAACTCGGCGATCAGCAGCGTGTTGTTCTCCTTGTCCTGCGGGCTGATGTGGTTGCCCGGGTGCCCCTCGGCGCCCGGCCACTCCCAGTCGAGGTCGATGCCGTCGAAGATGCCGGCCCCGGTCCCCGGACCGCCCGCCGCGTTGTACACGGGCAGGTTGCCCTTGATGTAGATGTCGATGCAGGACGAGACGAACTTCTTGCGCGCCGCGTCCGTGGCCGCGACGTCGGAGAAGTACTTCGAGTACGTCCACCCGCCCAGCGAGATGAGCACCTTCAGGTGCGGGTGCTTGGCCTTGAGCTTCTTGAGCTGGTTGAAGTTGCCGCGCAGCTTCTCCCATCCGGTGTCGGCCACCCCGTCCACCGACTGCGCCGAGCTGAACGGCCTGCCGTAGTCGGCCTCGGCGTCACCGGCGCCGTCACCCTGGTTGGGGTCCTGCGGGTTCTGCGTGGTGCCCTTGGTGACGCCCTGCAGACAGGTCAGGTTGACCGGGTCGATGTTGGCGAAGGCGTAGTTGATGTGGGTGAGCTTGGCCGCGGCCCCGCTCGTGTCGAGGTTGCGCACGAAGTACTGGCGGCCGTAGATGCCCCACTGGACGAAGTAGCCGACGCGGGCGTGCCCGTTCTCGACGATGTCCGCGGTGGTCACCTCGACGGCGGCGCTGGCCGGCGACATGTTGTCGTACAGGTCCCTGGCCTTGACCGTGAACGTGTACTTGGTGGACGGCGACAGCCCGGAGACCGTCGCGGTGGTCCCGGTGACGGTGGTCGCCAGGGTGGTGCCGGTGTAGACCTCGTAGCTGGCCACGCCGGAGTTGTCCGTGGCGGCGTTCCAGGCGAGCGTGACGCTGGAGGAGGTCTTGCCGGTGCTGCGGAGGTTGCCCGGGGCGGTGGGCGCCTGGGTGTCGTCCGCCGGGTTGTTGGTCCGCACGGTCACCGGCGAGGAGGCCGGCGAGAGCGTGCCTTTGCGGTCCTTGGCCTTGACGGTGAACGTGTAGGAGGTGTTGGGGGTCAGGCCGGTGATGGTCGCGGTGGTGCCGGTGACCGTGGTGGCCCGCTCCGTGCCGTTGTAGACCTCGTACCCGGTGATCGGCAGGCTGCCGGGGGTGGCGGCGTCCCAGGCCAGGGAGACGGTCTTGGTCGTCTTGACCGGGGAGCGCAGGTTGCCGGGCGCGCCGGGCGGCGCGTCGGGGGTGCCGTCGCAGTTCACGTCGTTGATGCGGCAGCTCGTCGGCTCGGCGCCTGACCTGCTGACGGTGAACGCCGGGCTGTAGGGCTCGGTGGTGCCGCCCGCCGCGACGTTGGTGTTGTAGTGGGCGGGGGTGAGGGTCACCGTGCGGCCGGTCTGGCTGAGCGAGCCGTTCTGCGCGTTGCTCGCGGTGACGCCCTCGGGCAGGTCGAAGACGATGGACCAGCCGTTCAGCGCGGCGGTGCCGTTGTTGGCGACGACGAACTTGGCCGAGCTGCCGGTGACCTCGTACGTGGCGCTGACCGGCGGCGGGGCGGGCGGTTCCTCACCGGTGCCGTCGCAGTTGGCCCGGTTGATCGTGCAGTTGGCGGGCTGGGCGGCCGCGCTCAGCGAGAACTTGGGGCTGAACGGCTCGGTGTTGCGGCCCGGCTGGATGGTGTTGATGTAGTAGGCGGGGGTGAGCGTCACCTTCGTGCCGGTCTGGCGGAGGGTGGCGTTCTGGGGGCTGCTCGCGGTGACCCCGGCGGGCAGGTCGAAGACGATCGACCAGCCGGTGACGGAGGTCGTGCCGGGGTTGCTGACGACGAACGTCCCGGTGGTGCCGGAGAGGGAGAAGACGGCGACGAGGCGGCTCGCTGCCTGCGCGGGAAGAGCGCACAGGGCGACGATCACGAGCACGGCGATCAGGGGGGCGGCTAATCGGCGCACGTACGGAACCCTTCTTTAAGGAAAGTTTCCTAACAATTACGCGGATCGTAAGCCTCTCTGACCCGTCTGGCAAGGGGTCAGCCCATGCCGAGCAGCCTGGCGAAAGTCTGGACGTCGGAGATGATCCAGTATTCGGCGAACCGGCCGCCCTCGGCCCGCAGGAGATCGTGGCCGCTGAAGGCGATCCGGGTGCCCGGCGCCGCCGACGCGCCCGGCATGCCGCCCCGGTAGGAGCCGGCGAACGTCCACCTGGCCGCCACCAGGTCGCCGTCCACCACCGGCCCCACGTCGAGCGTGACGGACACGTCGCCGAACGGCTCGTGCCCCTGTCGCAGCACCTCCACCAGCTCCGCCGGGCCGCGCACCTCCCGGCCCGGCCAGTGCCCGGCGAAGTCCGGGGTGACCAGCTCGTGGGCGAGCTCGAAATCGCCGTTCCACATCTCCAGCAGCCAACGCTCATACAACATCCTCATGACCACTCACTACCCCGCAAGTGAACGGCAACCGGGCCCGCCATAGTGGGTGCATGACCGTTCCGACACGCTCCGTCATGCTCGCCCAGCGTCCCAGCAAAGCTTTGATCATCGCCCTGGTGATCTCCAGCCTGCTGGCGCTCGGCGTGCTCGTGGTGCTGCTGGTGGCCGGCGGTCCCGCCGGGTTCGGCCTGTCGGCCGTGCTGGCCGTGGCGCCGCTGCCCGTGCTGCTGGCGGCCGTGCTCTCCCTCGACCGGCTGGAGCCCGAGCCCAAGCTCCACCTCGCCTTCGCCTTCGCCTGGGGCGCCGGCGTGGCCGTGGTGATCGCGATCGCGCTCACCGTGGCCGGGCAGGCGCTGTTCGCCCGCGCCGGCTACGGCACGCAGACCGTCGACGCGATGGGCGCCGTCTTCCTCGCGCCGGTGATCGAGGAGGCGCTCAAGGGCGCGGCGCTGGTGCTGCTCCTGCGCCGCCGCCGGGAGATCGACGGGCTGACCGACGGCATCGTGTACGCGTCCATGGCCGGACTCGGATTCGCCGCCGTGGAGAACGTCGGCTACTACCTGACGGCGTTCGGCGAGGAGGGCGTCGGCGCGGCCCTCCAGCTCTTCGTGATCCGCGGGCTGATCGACCCCCTCGGGCACCCCATCTACACCTCGCTCATCGGGGTCGGGGTCGCGTACGCGCTGACCCGGCGCAACGCCGCCCGCTACGCCGCGATCCCGCTCGGCTACCTCGGCGCGGTCTTCCTGCACGGGCTCTGGAACGGCGCGGCCGTCACGGGCTCACTCGCCTGGCTCGGCGGCGCGTACCTGGTGATCATGGTGGCGCTCGTCGCGCTGATCGGGATCACCGCGCGCGAGCGCCGCCACCTGGTCGCCCGGATGGGCGCCTACCTGCCCGGCTACGAGCGGACCGGGCTGGTCACCGACGCCGACATCCGCATGCTGACCAGCATCCCGGCCCGCCGGACCGCCCGCCGCCAGGCCAGGGCCGCCGGGCTCGGCCGCGCGATGAGCGACTACCAGCAGGCGGCCACCGAGCTCGTCATGCTCCACCTGCGCGCCGAACGGGAGCACCCGCCGCCCGACCGGTTCGCCGCCGAGCGCGACCCGCTGCTCAACGCGATGGCGGCGGCCCGCCGCTGGTGATGTGAGGGGCCCTGCGACAATGGTCGCCGGCCCCCGAAGGGAGAACAGATGAGCTGGGCGGAGATCCGGTCTGAGGACGAGCTGCGCGAGCTGCTGGGCGAGGTGATGCCGCGAGCGGCCACCAAGGAGCGCACCCGCCTGCACGAACGTGACCGCCAGTGGCTGGCGGCCTCACCGTTCTGCCTGATCGCCACCTCCGACGCCGACGGCAACTGCGACGTCTCGCCCAAGGGCGACCCCGCCGGATTCACGTATGTGATCGACGACAGCACGATCGCCATCCCCGATCGCCCCGGCAACCGCAGGGCCGACGGGTTCCGCAACATCCTGTCCAACCCGCACGCCGGGCTGATCTTCTTCCTGCCGGGCCGCAACGAGACGCTGCGCGTCAACGGCCGGGCCCGGCTGATCCGCGAGGCGCCGTTCTTCGACGAGATGATCGTCAAGGGACACCGGCCGAAGCTGGCGCTCGTCGTGGAGATCGAGCAGATCTTCTTCCACTGCGCCAAGGCGCTCATGCGCAGCGCCCTGTGGAAGCCCGAGCAGTGGGGCCCCGACCCGCTGCCCTCCCACGCCGCCCTCGTCAAGGAGGTGCAGGTGACGCAGGAGTCGCTGGCCGAGCTGGAGTCCTACTACGCGGAGGCCTCCTACACCAAGAAGCTCTACGGCTAGGCGGCCGGAGCCGGGCCGCCGGGGAAGCGGATCACGTTGCGGCCCGTGTAGGCGCGCAGGTCGACGACCTTGGGATCGCGTCCCTGGACATGGCGGCGGCCTGCCGAGCCGATGTCGCGGATCTTGTGCCTGGCGACGCGCGGCGGCACTGCCACTAGCCTCTTCAACGTGAGCCCCCCGTGATGTTCTTGTTACCTATGTTATCTACAGATACCTCTGTAAGACGGGTGTAAGCGGTGTGTCAGTAGGGAAGTCGGCGGCCTGACGGAGTCCGCAGGTCGGCGTCCGTGTTCTGGTCCGCGTTCTGATCCGTGTTCTGGTCCGGGCGCCGGCTGCTCGCCGGCTTGCTGATCCGCACTCGTCGCATCGTCGGCCCCTTCCCCGGTGGTCACAGCGCGAGTGTGCGCCGTGCCGCTTGACGGGTGGTTGCCGACAACCTAGCGCCCGCTTGCGGGGCCGCTCAAGGCATTTGCGGGTCCGCGCCCCTTTCTAGGGGCTGCCGGGCGGCGCGCAGGCGGAGAGGGCCGCTGGGTCAGCGCACACCTCCGGAATCGGGCGGGTTCGTGCACGATGACGGTTCCGGGCGGCCGGATGTGACAATCCAGGGGATGAGAAATCCGCTCCCGCCGCTCGTCGCCGTGTGCGCGGCCTGGGGCGTCTTCTGGGGGTCCTGGTCGGCGCTGCTGCCCGCGGTCAAGGAGCACCTCGGCACGTCCACGGCCGGCCTCGGGCTGGCGCTGGCGGCCACGCCGGTGGGCGCGATCCCGGCGATGGCGCTGGCCGGGCGGCTGGCCCGGGGGCGCGAGCGGGGCGCGCTGGCGCTGTGCTCGGCCCTGTTCGCGCTGAGCGTGCTGGCCGTCGGCCGGGTCGACACGCCCGCCCAGCTCGCGGCGGCGCTGCTCGCGGTCGGCGCGACGAGCGGCGCGCTGGACATCGCGCTCAACCTGGCCACCGGCCGGGCCGAGCGCGAGAGCGGGCGCGGGCTCTTCCAGCCGGTGCACGCCGCCTTCCCCGTCGCGGTCATCGTCGCCGCGCCCGCCACCGGCCTGGCCCGCGACCTCGGCGCCGGGACGACGGCGGTGCTGGTGACCGCCGCCGCGATCATGCTGGCCGCGGCGGCGACGGCGCTCGCCCTGCCGCCCGGCCGCGGCCCGGCCCCCTCCGGCGGCGACGGGCACCGGCGGCGCTGGACGGCGGCGGTCGTGCTCGGCGTGCTCGCGGCCGGGGTGCTCGCCGTCGAGAACGCCGTCGAGCAGTGGTCGGCGCTGCTGCTGGAGACCCACCAGGGCGCCTCGCCGCTGCTGGCCGGCGCCGCACCCGCCGCCTACATGGCCGCGCTCACCGCCGGCCGGCTCCTCGTGCACGCCCTCCCGCGCCTGCCGGAGCGCGTCCTCTACCTGGTGGCGGGCCTCGGCGGAGGCGGCGGCATCGCGCTGGCGGGCCTGGCCGGGACGCCCGCCCTGTCGCTGGCGGGGTTCGCGCTGACCGGGCTGGCACTGGGCCCGGTGGTGCCCGCCATGCTCAGCCGCGCCGCAGCCGGCGACCCCACCGGCACGCAGGTCTCCGCCCTGTCGGCCATCTCCTACACCGGCTTCGTGGTCAGCCCGCTGCTCATGGCCGCGCTCGCCGCCTGGCTCGGCCTGCCCGCCGCGCTCGCGGCCATCGGGCTGCTGGCGCTGCCGCTGGTCGTCCTGGCCGTCGCTTCCCAGGGTCCTGAATAGGGCGCCGCATCGGGGAGAGGAAACCCTTGAGCGCGGAATGCCACCGGCGCTCCGAGATCAAGGGGGATCACCATGGCCGTCTGCGAGAACTGCGGCAACGACTACGACATGTCCTTCGAGGTGCACGCCCAGGGCGCGGTGCACACGTTCGACTCCTTCCAGTGCGCGATCCAGGCCATGGCGCCGATCTGCGAGCACTGCGGCACCAAGGTCATCGGCCACGGCGTCCAGTCCGGCGAGCACTGGTACTGCTGCGCCCACTGCGCCCGTCAGGAAGGCACCCGCGGCATCGTCGACCGCGTCATGGCCGGCGCCAGTGCCTGAGGGCGCTGTGGCGCGACCATAAATAGGGAAATATCCCTATCGTTTTGGATCTGTGTGGGTCGTTACGCTCCTCCTGGTTCTGATGACAGGGAGGGCGCGGGTGCGCGGCAACGGAGCAGGGAGGTGGCTGCCGGCGTTCCTGGTGCTGGCGGCCGTCTGGGGGAACAGCTTCTTCTTCATCAAGGTCGCCGTCACCGAGCTGCATCCGCTGCAGGTGTCGTTCGGGCGGATGGCCGTCGGCGCCGCCGTGCTGCTCGCCGCGCTGGCCGTCAGCCGCCGCGCGCTGCCGCGCGACCCCCGGCTGTGGGGCCACTTCCAGGTCGCGTCCGTGGTGCTGACCACGCTCCCGTTCACGCTGTTCGCCTACGGGGAGCAGTACGTGTCCTCCGTCGTCGCGTCGATCTGGAACGCGACCACGCCGCTGTGCACCCTGGCCTTCACGCTGCTGCTGCGGGCCGAGAAGCCGACCGCCGGGCGGATGGCCGGGCTCGGCGCCGGGTTCGCGGGCGTGATGGTGGTGCTGGGCGTGTGGCAGCCGATCAGCGGCGGGCAGCTCGGCGGCAGCCTCGCCTGCTTCGGAGCTGCCCTGTGCTACGGGATCGGGGGCGCGTACCTGGGGCGGTTCGTCACCGGGCGGCGCAGCGAGCCGCCGGTCGTGCTGGCCACCGGGCAGCTCCTCAGCGGGACCGCGCAGCTCGGGGTGATCACGCTGCTGGCCGGGGTGCCGCTGGTCGACACCGACGTGACCGCGGACGTCTGGTGGAGCCTGCTGGCGCTCGGCGGGCTCGGCACCGGGGTGGCGTACCTGCTGCTCTACTGGGTGCAGAAGCAGGCCGGGGTGACCACGACCTCGACCGTCACGTACCTGCTGCCGGTGTTCGCGGCGCTGTCGGGCGTGCTCGTGCTGGACGAAGGCCTGACGTGGAACCAGCCGGTCGGGGCGCTGATCATCCTGGCGGCCATCGCGCTCACCCAGGGCGTGATCAGGCCGCTCAAGAAGCGCGCCCCGGCGCCGGCCGCCTAGTCGGCCGAGGTCGTCCGGCGGCCCCGCGTCGGCGGCTTCTTCCGCCCGGCCACCAGCGTGTCGCCGGGGGAGGAGCCGGGCTCACCGGCGGGATCGGGGTTCGTGCGGCCGGGTCGCGGGTGCGGAGCCGTGTCGTCCGGCGCGGGCTCGGCCGAGGGCTTGCCCCTGGCCGCCGGCGCGCCCTTGGCGGCGGGCGGCGTCCTGGGCGGTGTCCTGGGCGGCGGCGCGGGGTCGTCGGCCTGCTCCGGCGCGGTGGCCGGGCGCGATGGAGTGGTCGGGTGCGAGGGGGTGGACGGGCGCGGCGGGGCGTCAGGGTCGCGCAGGCTGGCGATGACCGCGTCGGCCTCCTGGTCGGCCGCGAACTCGCCGGCCGCCTCCGACTCCCTGCGCCGGATCACCACCATGTGGTCCACCGAGAGCCGCCCCGCGCCCACCACGGCGAGCAGCAGCGAGGTCGCCCCCAGCAGGATGAGCTCGTTGACCGTGATCGGGTTGAGCGGCGGCGCGACCGTCAGCACGGCCACGGCCTCGGCGAACAGGATCAGCCCCATCACCGACACCAACAACCCGGCGATCAGCAGCGCACCGCCGATCAGCTCGGTCATCATGGTGATCGTGGCCCAGGCCCGCGGTGCGGGGGCGCCCTGCGACTGGAACTGGATCCCGGTCTGGGCCAGGCCGATCTCCAGCTTGCGCCAGCCGTTGGCGAAGAAGATGCCGCCCACGCCCACACGGGCGACGAGCGCGGCGAGATCACGGAGGGCCTGTCTCACGGTTGTTGTCTGCCCTAATCGGGACATCACACACCTCAATCACGGCGCAGCAGCATGGCCACGGCGACGGCGGTCAGGCTGAGCAGGACGACGCTCACGACCACGGTCGTGTGCAGGGCGTTGACGAAGGCCCAGCGGGCCGCGTCGAGCAGCGCGTGGCCGGCGCTGCCGCCGACCCGGTCGGCCACGTGGGCGGCGCCGGCGAGCGACTGCCTGGCCTGGTCCATGTCCGCACCGGGGACGCCGGGCACGGCCGGCAGCGCGGGGGCGTACACGATGGTGGTGATCGTGCCGAGCACGGCGACGCCGAGACCGGCGCCCAGCTCGTAGGCGGTCTCCTCGATCGCGGCGGCGCCGCCCGCCTGGGACTCGGGGGCCGCCGACATGATCGTGTCGGACGCGGCCAGCAGCGCGACCTGGACGCCGAACCCGATGCCCACGAAGCAGCAGGCCAGCATGACCGGATGGCTCTCGACGCCCCAGGTCAGCGTCGGGGTCAGGGAGAGCGCGACGAGGCCGAGGCCGCCGCTCATCGTGGCGCGCATGCCGAGGCGGGGCAGGAGGTGCGCCGCCGCCAGCCCGCCGGCGACGGCCGAGACGACCAGCGGCAGCATCCGCAGCGCCGCCCGGATCTCGCTGTCGCCCAGCACGAGCTGCAGGTACTGCGCCAGCATGAGCTGCAGCCCCACCAGCGCGAACACGCCCAGCAGCACCCCGGCGACCCCGGTGGTGAACGCCCGCCGCCGGAACAGGCCGACCTCCAGCAGCGGCGCGGCCAGCCGGGTCTGCCGCCTGACGAACCACACCAGCAGCGCCACCCCGGTCAGGAACACCGCCACGGCCGCGCCGAACGGCATCAGGCTGCCCGAGCCCGCCTCCTTTAGCCCGAACGCCAGCGCCAGGATGCCCAGCACCGACAGCGCGGCGCTGGGCGCGTCCCACGGGTGACCGGCGCGCCCGCGCGACTCCGGCAGCAGGCGCACGGCGGCGGGCAGCAGCACGAGCAGGATCGGCACGTTGACCAGGAAGACCGCGCCCCACCACCAGCCGACGAGCAGGCCGCCGACCAGCGGGCCCACGGCCGCCCCCGCGGCGGCCACGGCGCTCCACACGCCGAGCGCGATCGTCCGCTCGCGCCGGTCGGTGAACACCTGGCGGATCAGCGACAGCGTGGCCGGCATGATCATCGCGCCGCCGACGCCGAGCGCCGCCCTGGACAGGATGAGCGCCAGCGGCGTGGTCGACAGGGCCGCCGCGGCCGAGGCCAGGCCGAACAGCACGAACCCCGCCAGCACCAGCCGCTTGCGCCCGTAGCGGTCGCCGAGCGAGCCGAACATGATCAGCAGCGGGGCCACGACCAGCGAGTAGACGTCCACGATCCACAGCAGTTGCACCGCCGACGGCTCCAGGGCGGCGGTGAGCGCGGGGACCGCGATGTGCAGGACGGTGGCGTCGACCGTGATCAGCAGCAGGCTCAGGCAGAGCAGGACCAGGACGGCCCAGCGGTTGTCCCGGGGTTCGTGGTCGGCGCGGCGGGCGAGGGGCGCGGCCTGGGTGACGGTCATGGACCTCCTTGCAGGCCGATCCGTGCGCAAGCGGGCCCGCATGAACTTGCGTGGCAGCTTAGGCCATGTCACCCGATGGGTGTAGCGGTATCGGTTGATCCGGAATACCGTTCGCGGCCCGATCCCTGGGCGGCGCTGGGGCCGCTGCATAGAATCTTGTTCTATGCGAATCCTCCGCACCCCCCACGACCGATTCGCCGATCTGCCCGGATTCCCGTACGAGGCCCGCTACGCCGACGTGGGCGACGGACTGCGGATGGCCTACGCCGAGGCGGGTCCCGCCGACGGGGAGCCGGTGGTGCTCCTGCACGGCGAGCCGTCCTGGTCGTACCTCTACCGCGACGTGATGCGCGAGCTGGCCGCCGCCGGGCTGCGCGCGATCGCGCCGGACCTCATCGGCTTCGGCCGCTCCGACAAACCGGCCGAACAGGGCGACCACAGCTACGCCCGGCACGTCGAGTGGACGCGCGCCCTGCTGTACGACGCGCTCGGCCTGACCGGCGTCACCCTCGTCGGCCAGGACTGGGGCGGGCTGATCGGCCTGCGCCTGGCCGCCGAGCACCCCGGACGCGTGGCCAGGATCGTCGCCGCCAACACGGGGTTGCCGACGGGTGACAATCCCATGCCGGAGGTGTGGCACCGGTTCAAGGACGCGGTGGCGTCCGCGCCGGAGCTGGACATCGCCAGGTTCGTCCAATCGGGCTGCGCCACGAAACTGCCGCCGAAGGTACGCGCCGCCTACGACGCCCCCTTCCCGGACGAGTCGTACAAAGCGGGCCCACGGGCGATGCCCGGCCTCGTGCCGTACGCGCCGGACAACCCCGCCTCGGCCGCCAACCGCGCCGCCTGGCAGGTCCTCACCACGCTTGACCGGCCCTTTCTCGTCGCCTTCTCCGACGGCGACCCGATCACCGCCGGGATGGCGCCCGTCCTGCGCCGGTCCATGCCGGGGGCGGCCGGCCGCGCCCATCCGGTCATCACGGGCGCCGGCCACTTCCTCCAGGAGGACGCGGGCGCCGAACTCGGCCGGCACATCGCCGCTTTCGTCAGCTCCACCTAGCGTGTCAGGTCCGCCCAATCGACGGCCCGGTGCGGTATAACCAGGGGCGGACCGGGGAGGCGTGATGCAGGAGTCCAGCAGGACCCGGGCGGCGGGGCGGGCCGCGGTGCGGGATCTGTTCGAACAGGTGCGCGTGCGCTATTTCCGGCTTCCGCCGGCCGCCCGCCGGGTGATGTACGTGGTCGTCCTGGTGGGCTCCGTCGGTCTGTCGGTGGCGCTCGGTGGCGCGCCGGACAAGACCTTCTTGATCACGTTTGCGGTGCTCTCTTTCGTCGCGCTGGCGCTGCACTTCCCGCGCGCTGCCGCGACGCTGCTGGTGGTGGCCGCATGGGCGTGCCTGCTGCCCGTATTCGAAGTGCTGTTTCAGGCACCGTTCACCGCGACGCTGCTCCTGCTGCTGGCGCTGCCGGTGGCCGCGGGGGCGCACCTGATCCGGTGGGTGGCGCCCTGGGTGACGGCGCTGCTGGCGCTGGTGCCCGCCGGGGCGCTGGCCGCCGCCGTCTCGCTGGTCTCCGAGAGCCTGGCCGTCTGGGTCGCCTACGGCGCCGCCGCCGCCGTGCTCGGCTACCGCTTCCTGCTGGCCCGCCGCGCCAGGTCCGAGCTGACCGCCGAG
Source organism: Nonomuraea sp. NPDC023979 (assembly GCF_040639085.1). Lineage (NCBI taxonomy): Bacteria > Bacillati > Actinomycetota > Actinomycetes > Streptosporangiales > Streptosporangiaceae > Nonomuraea > Nonomuraea sp. NPDC023979. The sequence goes on along the minus strand of NZ_JBEZZG010000015.1, from coordinate 21,324 downwards.
GAGCAGGTCCGCGTACGGGCGCGCGAGGGCAGGCCGGAGCCGGTGGCCGACAAGGCGCCCGCGCTGCCGCAGATCTCCGTCGAGGAGGCGCTGGCCGAGCTCGACGGCATGATCGGGCTGGCCCCGGTCAAGGAGCAGGTCCGCTCGATCGCCGCCTCCATCGAGGCGTCCCGGCTGCGCGCCGAGGCGGGCTACACGGCCGGGCGTCCCACCCGCCACTTCGTCTTCCTGGGCCCGCCCGGCACCGGCAAGACCAGCGTGGCCCGTACCCTCGCGAAGATCTTCTACGCGTTCGGCCTGCTGGAGACCCCGTACGTGGTCGAGGGGCAGCGGGCCGACCTGGTCGGCGAGTTCCTGGGCGCGACGGCGATCAAGACGAACGAGCTGGTCGACCGGGCGCTCGGCGGCGTGCTGTTCATCGACGAGGCGTACGGCCTGATCAACTCCTCCGACGGCCAGCCCGACCGGTTCGGCGCGGAAGCCGTGCAGACGCTGCTCAAGCGGGCCGAGGACGACCGCGACCGGCTGATCATCATCCTGGCCGGCTACGAGCAGGAGATGACCGCGTTCCTGTCCAGCAACCCCGGCCTGGCCAGCCGCTTCGCCACGCGTGTGCGCTTCCCCACCTACTCCGCCGGGGAGCTGGCCGAGATCACCGAGCTGCTCCAGCGGCAGCGCGGCGACACCATGCGCCCGGAGGCCAGGGCGGCGCTGCTCGGCATGTTCGAGGACGTGCAGCGGCGCGGCCTGGTCGACGAGCTGGGCAACGCCCGGTTCGCGCGCAGCCTGGTCGAGGCCGCCGCCCAGGCCCGTGACGTGCGCGTGGTCGGCGCGGGCGGCACTCCGACCACCGAGGACCTGGTGACGACCACGACCGCCGACGTGACCAAGGCGTTCGACGAGCTGACGGCCCGCTTCCGCGGCTACGTGGCCACGCCCACGCTGGAGGAGGCGCTGGCCGACCTCGACAGGATGGCCGGGCTGGCCCCGGTCAAGCGGCAGGTGCACGCGATCGCCGCCCAGCTCCAGGTGGCCCGGATGCGCCAGGAGCGCGGGCTGCCGACGCCGCCGCAGATGCGCCACTTCGTGTTCGTCGGCCCGCCCGGCACCGGCAAGACGACCGTCGCCCGCGTCGTGGGCCGGGTGTTCGCCGCGCTCGGCCTGCTGGCCCGGCCCGACGTGGTCGAGGCGCACCGCGCCGACCTGGTCGGCCAGCACCTGGGCGCGACGGCGATCAAGACGAACGAGCTGGTCGACCGGGCGCTCGGCGGCGTGCTGTTCATCGACGAGGCCTACAGCCTGGTCAATCCCGGTTACTCGGGCGGCGACGCGTTCGGCGCCGAGGCCGTGCAGACGCTGCTCAAGCGGGCCGAGGACGACCGCGACCGGCTCGTCATCGTGCTGGCCGGCTACCAGCGCGAGATGGACGTCTTCCTGGCCTCCAACCCCGGCCTGGCCAGCCGGTTCAACCAGCGGGTGACCTTCCCCAGCTACGCGCCGCGCGAGCTGTCGGAGATCGCCGTGCTGCTGGCCGAGCAGGCGGGCGACCGGTTCGACGAGGAGGCGCTGGGCGACCTCGACGAGGTGTTCACCTGGGTGTGCGGCGAGCGGCTGATCGACGGGCTCGGCAACGGCCGCTTCGCCAGGTCGCTGTTCGAGCGCGCGGCCATGCGCCGCGACGTGCGGCTGGCCGCGCTGGCCTCGCGCGGCGAGTCGGCCAGCTCCGCCGACCTCACCACGATCACCAGCGACGACGTCCGCACCGCGGTCGACGAGCTCTCCGGCCGCTGACCGCCCCGCCGAGGGGTCTGACCAGGGCTTTCCGGACGTTAACCAGACGCCCCCTTGACATGTGCCTGCGCCCGGATGGTCGCGGAATGTAGCACGATGGCCACACGCCGTTCGTAAGGGGGGACGATGGCGGGGTTCCTGGCCCGCAGGCTGCTCGGCTCGGTCGTGCTGGCCGCCGTCGCCGCCAGCCTCGCCTACCTGCTGGCCGCCGCCGCCCTCGACCCGCGCGCCAACTACGCCGGGCGCACCCCGCAGCCGCCGCCCGCCGCCGTCGACGCCCAGCTCGCCGCGCTCAACCTGAACGACCGCACGCCGCTGTTCGAGCGCTACCTGACCTGGGCGGGCGGGGTGCTGCGCGGCGACTTCGGCAGGAGCGTGACGGGCTCGCCGGTCGGCGACGACCTGCGGCGGCGGGCCGGTGTCACGCTGCGGCTGGTCCTGCTCGGGCTGGTGTGCGGCAGCGTGCTCGGCGTCGCCGCCGGGGCCGCCGCGGCGGCCAGGCAGTACGGCTGGTTCGACCGGCTGTCGGCGGGCCTGGCCTACCTGCTGCTGGCGATCCCCGTCGTGGTGCTGGCGAACGTGGCGATCCTGGGCGGCACCTGGGCCAACGACCACCTGTTCGGCCGCCGGGTCCTCCTGGTGGGCGGTGAGCGGTCCGCCGGGCTCGACGCCGGGCTCTGGGCGGGGCTGCTCGACCGGCTCCAGCACCTGATCCTGCCGACCGTGACGCTGTCGCTCGGCCTGATCGCGGTCTTCAGCCGCTACCAGCGCAACCTGATGCTCGACGTGCTCGGCGCCGACTACCTGCGCACCGCCAGGGCGAAGGGGCTGAGCAGGCGGCGGGCGCTGGTCCGCCACGGGCTGCGCACCGCGCTCATCCCGGTCGCGACCTACTTCGCCTTCGTGTTCGGCACGCTGCTCACCGGCGCCGCCTTCACCGAGAAGATCTTCGGCTGGCACGGGCTGGGGGAGCGGCTGATCAGCGCCGTCTTCACCAACGACGTCAACACCGTCGCGGCGATCTCGTGCCTGGCCGCGCTGGCCGTGCTGTGCGCGTCGCTGGCCGCCGACCTGCTGCACGCCGCGCTCGATCCCCGGGTGAGGGCGGGATGACGCTCTCGGAGGAGGAGGTCGCCGGCGAACTCGGCCCGGCAGTGGCCGCGCCGCCGTCCCGCGGGCGCGTGCTGGCGCTGCGCTTCCTTGCCTCCCGGCAGGGGCGGGCCGGAGTCGCGGTGCTGGCGCTGATGTTCGCGCTCGCGTTCGCCGGGCCGCTGCTCACCCCGTGGTCCCCCGCGGACAAGGACTTCACCGCGTTCCTGGCGCCGCCGTCGCCCCGGCACTGGTTCGGCACCCTGCAGACCGGCGCCGACGTGTACGCGGTCACGCTGTGCGGGCTGCGGCGGTCGCTGATCGTCGGCCTGCTCGCCGCCTTGGTGTCGACCGCGCTGGCCGCGCTCGCGGGGGCGTTCGCCGGCTACTTCGGCGGCTGGACCGACCGGGTGCTCGGCTGGGCCGCCGACCTGCTGCTCGCGCTGCCCGCCTTCCTCGTCCTGGCGATCATGTCGCCGTTGTTCGGGGCGGGGCAGTGGCCGCTGTTCGTGATCGTGCTGGCGCTGTTCCTGTGGATGGTCACCGCCAAGATCGTCCGGGGGATGACGATCTCGCTCAGGCAGCGCGAGTTCGTCCGGGCCGCCCGCTACCTCGGCGTCCCGCCCGTGAAGATCATCTTCTCGCACGTGCTGCCCAACCTGTCGTCCCTGCTCATCGTGGACGCCACCGTCAACGTCAGCGCCGCCATCCTCGCCGAGACGTCCCTGTCGTACTTCGGCCTCGGCATCCAGCCGCCCGACGTGTCGCTCGGCACGGTCATCGCCGACGGCTCCCGGACCGCGATCTACGCGCCGTGGACGTTCTGGTTCGCCGCCGGGCTGCTCGTCGTCACCGTGCTCGCGGTCAACCTGGCCGGCGACGCGCTGCGCGACGCCTTCGACCCCGCCGCGAAGGGGCCGCGATGAGCCCGGTCCTGGAGGTCGACGGCCTGGAGGTCGCCTTCGGCGACGTGCCCGTCGTGCGCGGCCTCAGCTACGAGGTGCGTGCCGGCGAGGTGCTCGGCATCGTCGGCGAGTCCGGCGCGGGCAAGTCCGTGGCCGCCGCCGCCGTGCTCGGCCTGCTGCCGCCCGAGGCCAAGGTCGCCGGCTCGGTGCGGCTGCACGGCCGCGAGCTCGTCGGCGCCTCCGAGCGCGAGCTGGCCCGCGTACGGGGCCGGTCCGTGTCGATGGTGTTCCAGGACCCGCTGTCGGCGCTCACGCCCGTCTACCGGGTCGGCGACCAGATCGCCGAGGCGGTGCGCGCCCACCACCGGGTCACCCGCGAGCAGGCCGCCGTCAAGGCCGTCGACCTGCTCGACCTCGTCGGCATCCCCGACCCGGCCCGCCGCGCGCTCGCCTTCCCGCACGAGTTCTCCGGCGGGATGCGCCAGCGCGCGCTCATCGCCATGGCCGTCGCCAACGACCCCGACGTGATCATCTGCGACGAGCCCACGACCGCGCTCGACGTCACCGTCCAGGCCCAGGTGCTGGAGGTGCTCAAGAAGGCGCAGCGCCGGACCGGCGCCGCCATCGTCCTGATCACCCACGACCTCGGCGTGGTCGCCGGCTTCGCCGACCGCGTCCTGGTCATGTACGCGGGCCGCCCGGTCGAGGTCGGCGACGTGGACGACGTCTACTACCGCACGCGGATGCCGTACACCGCGGGCCTGCTCGGCTCGGTGCCGCGCGTCGACGGCGGCGGGAGGCGGCCGCTGGTGCCTATCGAGGGCGGCCCGCCCGAGCCCGGCAGGCTGCCGCCGGGCTGCCCGTTCGCGCCGCGCTGCCCGATGCGGGTGGAGGCGTGCGACGACCGGGAGCCGCCGCTGTTCGAGGTCGGGGCCGGGCACCGGGCGGCCTGCATCCGCTGGGCCGACGTGCACAGGGCCGACGTCCGCCGGGACGGCGCCGAGCGGCCCGCGCCGCCGCGCGAGCCGGTGACCCGCCGCCCGCGCACGGTGCTGGAGGTCGAGGGCCTGGTCAAGCGCTACCCGCTGACGCGCGGCACGCTGTTCAGGCGGCGGACCGGCACCGTGCACGCCGTGGCCGGGATCAGCTTCGACATCCGCGAGGGCGAGACGCTCGGCCTCGTCGGCGAGTCGGGGTCGGGCAAGACCACGGCGCTGACGCAGATCCTGGAGCTGGCCAGGCCCGAGGAGGGCCGCATCGTCGTCCTCGGCCGCGACACCGCCCGGCTCACGCCCGCGCAGCGCGCCGCGATCCGGCGCGACATGCAGGTGGTCTTCCAGGACCCGGCGGCCTCGCTCGACCCGCGCATGACCGTCCACGACATCCTCGCCGAGCCGCTGCGCGCCCACCGCCGGGGCGCGCCCGAGGGCCGGGTGGCCGAGCTGCTCGCCCTGGCCGGGCTCGACCCCGCCTGCGCCGCCCGCCACCCGCGCGAGCTGTCCGGAGGCCAGTGCCAGCGCGTCGCCATCGCCCGCGCGCTCGCCCTCGAACCCCGGCTGCTCGTCCTGGACGAGCCCGTCTCCGCGCTCGACACGTCGATCCGCGCGGGCGTGCTCAACCTGCTCGGCGCGCTGAAGGACCGGCTGGGCCTGTCCTACCTGTTCGTCGCGCACGACCTGGCCGTGGTCCGCCACCTGGCCGACCGGGTCGCCGTCATGCAGCTCGGCAGGATCGCCGAGATCGGGCGCGCCGAGGCCGTCTACGCCAGCCCGGCGCACCCGTACACGCAGGCGCTGCTGTCGGCGGTCCCGCTGCCCGACCCGGTGCGCGAACGCTCGCGCGAGCGCATCCTGCTCGACGGCGAGCCGCCCAGCCCGGCCGACCCGCCGTCGGGATGCCGGTTCCGTACCCGATGCCCGACCTTCCGGGGCGTGCTGACGGCCGAGGAGCGCAGCCTGTGCGTCGAGACCGAGCCCGAGGTGCGGCCGCTCGGCGAGGACCAGGCCGCCGCCTGCCACTACGCCGAGAAGCTCGCCGTCGTCTGACAGGAGTACCGTTGAAAGCAACTCATTTCGTGGCCGCCGCGACCGCGGCGCTGGCGCTGGCGGCGTGCGGCGGGGGCGGCGCCGTGGTCGTCCGGCCCACCGGAGACGCGGTGATCAAGGCGTCCGACCTCAACCCCGTGCCGCGCGAGCGGGTCAAGGACGGCGGCACGCTGCGCTGGGGCGTCAACGAGTTCCCCGCCCAGTGGAACAGGCACCACGTCGACGGCCACCTCGCCGTGGCGGCGGCCATCACCGACGCGCTGCTGCCGCGCCCGTTCGTGTCGGACGACAGGGCGCGCATCTCCGTCAACCACGCCTACCTGATCGACGCCCGGGTCACCGCCACCACGCCCAAGCAGGTCGTCACCTACGAGCTGAACCCGCGCGCCCGATGGTCCGACGGCAGGCCCATCACCTGGGCCGACTTCCGCGCCCAGTGGCAGGCGCTGGACGGCGGCGACCCGGCCTTTCACATCGCCTCCTCCACCGGCTACCAGGACATCGAGAGCGTCGAGCGGGGCCGCGGCGACCACGAGGTCGTGGTGACGTTCGCGCGGCCGTTCGGCGACTGGCGGGCGCTGTTCGGGCCGCTGCTGCCCGCCTCCGCCAACGCCACGCCCGAGGCGTTCAACACCGCCTGGCTCAACCGCATCCCCGTCACCGCCGGGCCGTTCAAGGTCCAGGGCATCGACCAGACCGCCAAGACCGTCACGCTCGTGCGCGACGACGCCTGGTGGGGCGACCGGGCCAAACTGGACAGGATCGTCTTCCGGGCGGCCGAGCAGGACTCGCTCATCGGCATGTTCGGCAACGGCGAGCTCGACCTGGCCGACATCGGCCCGTCCGCCCCCGACCACGCCCGCGCCGCCGCCACGCCAGGCGCCGAGGTCCGCCGGGCCGCCGCGCCCGACTTCCGCCACTTCACGCTCAACGGCTCACGCGGGCCGCTCCGCGACCTGCGCGTCCGCCAGGCCGTCCAGCTCGGCCTCGACCGGGAGGCCATCGCCCGCTCCGACCTGCGCGGCCTCGACTGGCCGAGCACCCCGCTCAACAGCCACTTCTTCATGACCACCCAGCAGGGCTACCGCGACAACGCCGGCGACCTCGGCGCCCACGACCCGGCACGCGCCGCCCGGCTGCTCGACGAGGCGGGCTGGCGGCTCGACCGCCGCACCGGCCCGGTCCGGCACAAGGACGGCCGTCCGCTGGAGCTCACCTTCGTGGTGCCGTCCGGCGTGCAGATCAGCAAGTCCGAGGGCGAGCTGGCGCAGAACATGCTCGCCGCGATCGGGGTGAAGCTCGCCATCCGGGCCGTGCCCAGCGACGACTTCTTCGCCAAGTACGTGATCCCCGGCGACTTCGACCTCGCGCCGTTCGCCTACATCGGCACCCCGTACCCGGTGTCGAGCAGCTACGGCGTCTACGCCCACGCCGCCGACGGCAAGACGTGGAACGCCAACTTCGGCCGCACCGGCTCGGCCGACATCGACGCCGCCATGGCCCGCGCCGCCCGCAGCCTCGACCCGGACGAGGCCCGCGCCGAGGCCAACACCGCCGACCGGCTCATCTGGCAGCAGGTCAACGTGCTGCCCCTCTACCAGCGGCCGCAGCTCGTCGCCGCCCGGCAGAACCTGGCCAACGCGGGCGCCCGGGGGTTCCAGACGCTGCGCTACCAGGACATCGGCTACACCCGCTGACGCGGACTGTCGGCCCGGCCGTGTACAACTGGCCGGGTGACGATCCACCTGAGCTGGCCGCAGATCCTCGCCTGGCGGCTGCGCCGGCAGTTCGTGAGCGGCCCCGGCGGGCCGGGCGCCGTGGAGATCGCCCGCCGGCTGTGCGGGGTGCAGGCCCAGGTGGCCTCCTCCGCCCAGCACGCGGTCGCCGTCCGCGCCGCCTCACCCGACCCCGGCGAGGTCGAGCGGGCGCTCTGGGACGAGCGCACCCTGGTCAAGACCTGGGTCATGCGCGGCACCCTGCACCTGCTGCCCGCCGACGAGCTGCCCGGCTACTGCGCGGCGCTGAGCACGCTGCGGTTCTGGGAGAAGGGCTCCTGGCAGCGCGGCCACGGCGTCACCGCCGCCGAGATCGCCGCCATCGTCGAGGCCGTCCCGCAGGCGCTCGGCGACACGCCCAAGACCAGGGAGGAGCTGGTCGACGCCGTCGTCGAGGTGACCGGCGACGCCCACCTGCGGGAGGCGCTCACCTCCGGCTGGGGGGCGCTGCTCAAGCCGCTCAGCCGCCTCGGCGAGCTGTGCTACGGCCCGCCGTGCGACGGCCGTGTCACCTTCACCGCGCCCCGCGCCTGGCTGCCCGGCTGGCCGGCCGAGCTGCCGCCGCAGGAGGAGGCGGGCGTGCGGATCGCCCGCGCCTTCCTGGCCGCCCACGGCCCCGCCACGCCGGAGATGCTCGACGGCTGGCTGTTCGGCGGCGTCGCCAGGAAGGCCGTGCTCAAGGGCTGGTTCCGCGACCTGGCCGGCGAGCTGACCGAGGTCGAGGCCGGCGGCCACACCCTGCTGGCGCTCACCGAGCACCTCGACGACCTGGCCGCCGCCCGGCCGGCGGACGAGGTCCACCTGCTGCCCGGCTTCGACCCCTACATCCTCGGCGCGCCCCGCTCCCTGGAGCCGCTCGTCCCGGCCGCCGTCAAGGCCAGGGTGAGCCGCCAGGCCGGCTGGATCTCCCCGGTCGTCCTCCACCAGGGGCGCGTCGCCGGCGTCTGGGAGGCCAAGGCCGGCCGGGTCACCGCCGACCTGTTCGAGCCCGTCCCCGGTGATCCGCTCGCCGCCGCCGTCTCCCGCGCCGAGAAGCTGATTGCCGGGGCCGCCGCCGGGTAGCCGGGCGGGGTGCGGCTCGACGAGTGGTTCCTCACCCGCGAGGAGCGGGGCAACCCGGCCACCAGGCTCGGCGCCTGGACGACCGGCAACCTCGTGCGCCCGCTCGTCCACGGCGCCGCCTACTTCGCCGACCTGCGGGCCGCGCTCGACCGGCTCGGCAAGGGCGACCTGCTGCTGTTCGCCGACTGGCGCGGCGACCCCGACGAGCGGCTGACCGGCGACGGCCCCGGCGTGGCGAGCGCCATGGCCGCGGCGGCGCACCGGGGAGCGCTCGTCCGGGGCCTGATCTGGCGCTCCCACCTCGACCGGCTGCGCTTCAGCGCCGCGGAGAACCGCCACCTCGGCGAGGACATCGAGGCCGCCGGCGGCCAGTGCCTGCTCGACACCCGGGTCCGCCCAGGCGGCTCGCACCACCAGAAGTTCGTCGTCCTGCGCCACGACGGCGACGCCGCCGCCGACGTCGCCTACGTCGGCGGCATCGACCTGTGCCACAGCCGCCGCGACGACGCCGCGCACCGCGGCGACCCGCAGGCCGCGCCCATGCCGGACGTCTACGGCGACACCCCGCCCTGGCACGACGCCCAGGTGGCCGTGCACGGCCCCGCCGTGGCCGACGTGGAGACCGTCTTCTGCGAGCGCTGGGACGACCCCGCCCCCGAGACCCGCCAGCCGCTGCGCCGCCTGCGCGACCACGTCGAGCGGATGGACGACGTGCCCGCCCTGCCCGACCCGGGTCCGCCGCCCGCCCCGGCCGGCACCCACGCCGTGCAGCTCCTGCGCACCTACCCCTACCGGCGGTCCGCCTACCCCTTCGCGCCCCTGGGCGAGCGCAGCGTCGCCAGGGCCTACCACAAGGTGCTGGCCAGGGCCCGGTCCCTGGTCTACCTGGAGGACCAGTACCTGTGGTCCACCGAGGTGATCGAGCCGTTCGCCGCCGCGCTCGAACGGGAGCCCGGGCTCCGCATGATCATCGTGGTGCCGCGCCACCCCGACCAGGACGGCTGGCTCGCCGCCCCGGCCAGCCTCATCGGCCGCGCCGACGCGCTGGCCAGGCTCAGGCGCGCCGGCGGCGACCGGCTCGGCGTGTACGACCTGGAGAACCACGCCGGCACCCCCGTCTACGTGCACGCCAAGGTGTGCGTGGTCGACGACGTGTGGGCCTCGATCGGCTCCGACAACGTCAACCTGCGCTCGTGGACGTACGACTCGGAGCTGAGCTGCGCCGTCGTCGACGAGGAGCCCGACCCGCGCCCGCCCGCCGGGGCCCGCAAATTCGCCCGCGACCTGCGGCTGCTCCTTGCGGGCGAGCACCTCGACCGCGACCCGTCCGGCCTGTGCGACCCCCGCGACGCGTTCGAGGCGTTCGCCGCCTCGGCCCGCGCGCTCGACGCCTGGCACCGCGGCGGCCGTCGCGGGCCCAGGCCGCCCGGCCGGCTGCGCCCGCATCCCGAGCCCAGCCTCGGCCGCGTGCGCAGGATGCTGGCCCAGCCGCTCTACCGGCTCGCCGTCGACCCCGACGGGCGGCCCCCGGCGCTGCGCCGCTCCCGGCGGTTCTGACAGACTCGCGAGCATGCAGCGCCCCTTCCGCCAGGTCGACGTGTTCACCTCGACGCCCTACGGCGGCAACCCGCTCGCCGTCGTGCTCGATGCCGACGGGCTGACCGACGAGGAGATGCAGCGCTTCGCCCACTGGACGAACCTGTCGGAGACCACGTTCCTGCTGCCGCCCGCCGACCCCCGCGCCGACTACCGGGTACGGATCTTCACCACCACGTCCGAGCTGCCGTTCGCCGGGCATCCGACGCTCGGCACCTGCCACGCCTGGCTGGAGGCGGGCGGCGTCCCGCGCGACTCGCGGACCGTCGTCCAGGAATGCGGCGCCGGGCTGATCCGCGTGCGCGGCGACGACCGCGGCGACCTCGCCTTCGCCGCGCCGCCGCTGCTGCGCTCCGGCCCCGTGGACGAGACGCTGCTGACCGGCCTCGCCGCCGCGCTCGGCATCGCCAGGGACGACGTCGTCGACGCCGAATGGGCCGACAACGGCCCCGGCTGGGTCGCGCTCCTGCTCCGCGACGCCGACGCCGTCCTCGCGCTGCGGCCCGGCCGGGTGCCCGTCGACGTCGGCGTGGCGGGCCCGCACCCCGCCGGGTCGCCGTACGCGTACGAGCTGCGGGCCTTCTGCCCCCACGACGGCGGCACGACCGAGGACCCGGTGACCGGCAGCCTCAACGCCTCGGTCGCCCAGTGGCTCCTGCGCACCGGCCGCGTCACCGCCCCCTACACGGTCAGCCAGGGCACCGCGCTCGGCCGCGCCGGCCGCGTCCGCATCACGGCCGAGGGCGACGACGTCTGGGTGGGCGGCTCGGTCGCCACCCGCGTCAGCGGCCACGTCAGCCTGTGACGCGGAAGCGCACCTCGTCCCCGGGCCGCAGCTGCGCCGCCACCCCCAGATCCGCCTCACGCACCACCGCGATCACCGGGTAGCCGCCCGTCGGCGGATGGTCGGCCAGGAAGACGATCGGCTGCCCGCTCGGCGGCACCTGCACCGCGCCCGCCACCATGCCCTCGCTCGGCAGCTCCCCCTCCCGGCCGCGCGCCAGCTCCGCGCCGCGCAGCCGCACCCCCACCCGGTTGCTGTCCTGGCTCACCGCGTACGGGGCCGCGCACAGCGCCGCCAGCGCCCCTTCGGCGAACCAGTCGTCACGCGGGCCCCTCAGCACCCGCAGCACCGCCGGCCCCGGCCCCGGAAGCGGCGCCAGATCCACCCCGATCCCGCCCCGATCCGCCGCGTCGCCGATCGGCAGCCTCGTCCCCGGCGCGAGCGGAGGCGGCCCCAGGCCCGACAGCGAATCGGTCGACCGGCTGCCCAGCACCGGCTCCACCGCCACCCCGCCGCGCACCGCCAGGTACGTCCGCAGCCCCCACGCCGGCGCCCCCAGCGCCAGCTCGCCGCCCCCGGGCACCCAGAACGGAACCCCCATGCCCGCCCGCGCGGGACCCCGCACCGGGCACGGCGCGCCCGCCAGCGCCACCCACGCGCCCCGCCCGAACCGCAGCCGCAGCCCGCCGAACGTCGCCTCGATCCCCGCCAGCACCTCCGGGTTGCCGACGAGCCGGTTCGCCAGCCGCAGGCTCGCCTCGTCGGCCGCCCCCGAACGCGGCACCCCCAGATGCGCCAGCCCCCGGCGCCCCAGATCCTGCACGGTCGCGTACGGACCGGACCCGAGCACCTCGATCATGCGGCCTCGATCATGGGACCTCGATCATGCGGCCTCGAAGCGCACGCGGGTCCCCGGGCGGAACGCCGACGGCGGGCGCGCCGTCACGTCCCACACCCGCAGCCCCGTCCTGCCCAGCAGCCGCCACCCGCCCGGCGACGCCGCCGGATACACGGCCGAGTACGGCCCCGCCACGGCCACCGACCCCGCGGGCACCGACGTCCGCGGCGTCGCCAGCCGGGGCACGTGCAGCACCGGGTCCAGCCCCGTCAGATACGCGAACCCCGGCGCGAACCCCAGCCAGCCCACCACCAGCTCCCGCCCCGTGTGCCGGGCCACCACCTCGTCCACCGGCACCCCGGCCAGCTCGGCCACCGACTCCAGATCCGCCCCGTCGTAGACGACGGGCACCCGGACCACGTCCTTCTCCTCGGGCGCCTCCGTCACCCCGGCCGCCGCGCACCGCCGCAGCAGCTCGCTCAGCCGCGCCTGCAACCCGCCCTGCTCGGCCCCCGGAGCCACCACCAGGACTGTCTCAGGCCCCGGCACCACCTCCACGACCCCGGGCGGCCGTTCGGCCCTCAGCGCGGCGTCCAGCCGGTGCGACACGTCCAGCGCGCCCGTCTCCACGAGCAGCCCGTGCTCCCCGACCCGCCGAATCACCCGCCCGCCTCCCGGCGACTGCGCCCGCCCCTCCGCACCGCCGCCCCCACGAGGCCGCCCGGCCAGACCGGGCCACGGTCCTCTTGGGCAGACCCCCACTCTCTCGCCGAAGGCCAAGCGCCCTCCAGCGGGGGCGCGCTCTTGGCAGCGCGGTGCCCCACCTCCGGGAGGTGGGGCCCTTGCCGGAAGGGGGCGCCGTTCCGGTGGTCCGGCAGGGGCGTGGCCTTTGCGTGTCCACTGGGGGTGCGGGTCTGGCGGGAGGGGAGGGGGCGGGGCGGGAGGCGGCGGGAGGGGGTCTCGCGGGCCGGGCGGAGGGGGGAGGGCGTCTCGCGGGGAGGGAGCTCGCGCGAAGGGAGGCGGCGGGGCGGCAGGGGCCGCGTGGGGGCGGTCATGCGAAGGCCTGGAGGACGACGCCGGCGGCCAGGAGGTCGTCGCGGACGGTGCGGGCGAGGTGGACGGCGTCGGGCGTGTCGCCGTGGACGCAGAGGGAGCGGGCCTTGACCGGGACCTCGGCCCCGTCGGCGGAGATGACCGACCCGGACAGGGCCATGCGGACGGCGCGGGCCGAGACGTCGGCGGCGTCGTGCAGCACGGCGCCGGGCAGGCGGCGGGGGAGCAGGGCGCCGTCGGCGGTGTAGGCGCGGTCGGCGAACGCCTCGGCGACGGTGGGGACGCCCGCGGCGGCGGCGACGGTGTGGACCACGGAGCCGGGCAGCGTGAGCACCGGCAGCGCCGGGTCGTAGTCGGCGATGGCGTCGACGACGGCCTCGGCCTGCTCCCGGTCGCGGCAGATGCGGTTGTAGAGGGCGCCGTGCGGCTTCACGTACGAGACGCGGCCGCCCATGGCGCGGGCGATGCCGTCGACGGCGGCGAGCTGGTAGAGCACCTCGGCGCAGAGCTCCTCAGGCTCGACCTCCATCTCCCGGCGCCCGAAGTGGGCCAGGTCGCGGTAGGACACCTGCGCCCCGATGGACACCCCCCGGTCAACGGCGGCGGCGCAGGTGCGCCGGATGGTCACCGGGTCGCCGGCGTGGAAGCCGCACGCGACGTTGGCGCTGGTGACGATGTCGAGCAGCGCCAGGTCGTCGCCGAGCCGCCAGATGCCGAAGCCTTCGCCGAGGTCCGCGTTCAGGTCCATCACCATGACCCCATCATGGCGTGAGCGGCTACCTCGGCGCGACGAACAAGGTCTGAGTCGCGCTGCCGACTTCGCCGTCGAGGTCGTACAGGGTGGAGCGGGTGAGGCCGCGCCCGGACGGGCCGATGGCGGTGGCGGCGTCGAGGCAGATCCACTCGCCGGCGGGCGCGCGGAACAGGGAGATTGTCAGGTCGACGTTCACGAACAGGTGGGTGTCGAAGCCGAGGGCGAGGCTGATGCCGTTGCCGCTGTCGGCGAACAGCGCCAGCCGCTCCATCGGCGTGATCTCCTCGCCGTCGACCAGCGGCACCCGGCAGCGGCCCCACGCGGTGGCGGGGCCGGGCTCGTCGGGGCCGCCGCGGGCGAAGCGCCATTCGGTGGCGCGCCCGTAGCCGAAGCCGGTCGAGATCCACGACTCGCCCTGCGGGCCGGGCAGGGGCGGCGGGTCGGCGGCGTGGGTGGCGGGCGTGGGGGCCTCGCGGATGCGCCACGCGGTGGCCCGTACGTGCTCGCGGCCGCCGCCGCTCACCGACGCCGACAGGCACTGCACGCGCTTGCCGTCGCGCACGACGTCGGTGCGTACGTCGAGGTCGCCGACGGGGACGGGACCGAGCACGTCGACGGCCAGCCGCGCCAGGTCGAGGCCGGGACGGGGCGCGGTGAGCGCCAGCTCGTGCACGAGCAGCGCCGTCACCGGCCCGAGGTGCTGCGTGGCCGGGTCCCACGGGCCCTGGGTGTGCTCGGAGGCGCGGTAGCGGCCCGGCGCGAGCCGCGTGTACATGGCCATCAGATCTCGTCGGGGATGTCGGCGATGTCGTCGAGCGCGGCGGCCAGCTCCTCGGGGTCGCCGCCGATGCGCTCGGCGATCTCGATGAGCACGTGGAGCACGTCGTGACGGTCGTGGCCGAGGTCGAGCAGCCGCTGGGCGGCCTCCCACAGCTGCGGCGGGTCGCCGTCCCACAGGCGGGTGGCGATCTCCTCGTGCCACGCCAGGTGCTCCTCGTCGATCGCGCCGACGTGGTCGATCTCCAGGAGGGTACGGCGGTCGGCCGCGTCGGCGGGGTTGAGCCGGTCGAGGTCGACGCCGTTGTGCACGCCCTGCAGGAACGGGAACGCGAACGCCCGCCTGGCCAGCGCCGACAGGTCGCCGTCGGGCAGCAGGCGCTCCAGCAGCGGCCGGTCGATGCCGAACGACGTCGGGTCGCGGTAGGCCTCGGGGAACTTGCCGATCGCCCCCCACACCGCGTCGAGCGTGGCCTTGAGCCCCTGCTCGGGCAGGCCGGTGCGGGCGGCGGCGAAGCGCACCCAGGCCGACAGCGCGTGCGGCATCGCCTCCTGCTCGGCCTGCGAGAGCATGACCTTGCGCGGCAGCCAGTCGAGCAGGAACGTCTCGCACTTGGTCGGGCTGACCCGCAGCGGCCGGCCGAAGTCCTGCTCGCAGCCGTAGTCGATGATGTGGTCGGCGCACCGGGAGGCGGCCGACGGGTCCGACAGGTGCTCGGCGGCGTCGGAGGCGAGGAACTCGGCGGCGAGCATCGCCCGCCGCTCGCGGCTGTAGGGGGCCTCGATGTGCAGCGGGGCGGGCCGCTTGCGGCCGGGCGGCAGCGCCTTGAGGCGGGCGCGGGCGAAGGCGTGGTAGGCGCTGTAGCTGTCGCTGACGGGCGGCGGCGTCTTGGGCTCGCCGGTGGCCTTCATCGCCGATTCGAGCAGCGCCCTGGCCTGCTGCGGCTCGATCTCCTCGAACAGCAGCATCGGGTTGCCCGCGGCCTCGGCCCTGGCCTGCTCCAGCAGCTTGTCGACGTGGGAGGACACCCAGGCGTCGCGCGCCATGCCGGACATGTTGTGGTCGACGACCATGACCAGCGCGTGCCGGTCCTGGTTGTGGCGGGGGGTGGAGTCCTCGTTCCAGCGGTAGGCGAAGGTGCAGATGACGGTGTCCTGGTCGCCGTAGGCGTCGCGGGAGACGTAGCAGCCGGTGGGCTTGACCGCGCCCACCCGGTCGGCCCAGCCGGGCCTGGCCACGCCGGACTCCATCATGGCCAGCGCCGCGCCCTCGGCCTTGGCGCCCTGGCGGGCGGTGCCGAGGTAGGCCAGGCAGATGAGCAGCGTCAGCGAGGCGGGGGTGCCGGCCTTGGCCGCGTAGTCGACCAGCCCCTCACCGAGCACCTGCTCGACGTCGCCGCCCCGCACCTTCCTGCCCCACCAGGCCCCGACCATGTCGGAGACCATCAGCTCCGCGTCGAGCGGGCTGCGCACGGCCAGCAGCTCGCGGGCCGCCTGCACCATCTCCTTGAACACGTCGTCGGGCGGGGGGCTCTCCCGGGGGTCTCGTCGGTGTCGGCGCACGCCCTCACTCTCTCGCATTCCAGGCGGAAACGGTGCGCAGAACGCGGCCCGGTGACTCCGATGTTATCGAGGGGCGCGCGGCGGCGGCGCGGAGTTGACGATCGCGAGCAGGTGCTCGCGGGCGATCCGCTCCACGATCTCGGGTGTCGCGGTGATGCCGAGGTGCTGCGCGCACACGCACACGTCCTCGACGCACCGGTCGATGGTGTCCACGGGCACGGTCAGGAACTCCTCGGCCAGCCTGAGACTGACCGGCTCCTTGAGGAAGCGTGTGGCCAGAGCGAGCATAGGTGTGAGATTCCTCTGGATGCCCCAGGGCAAACCCCCAGGAATGGACGCAGGTGACTTGCGCTCTCATTTCATCTTTTCTCGGGCTGGTGTCAAGCCTCCACGACGGCTGTCTTCGCTTCTCGGGAGCGGCTTTCGTGCGAAGCTGTTCCCATGCGCATCCAGCTCACCCAGCGCGCGGAGGCCGACGAACTGCTCGGCCGCAGTCCGCTCGCCCTGCTCGTCGGCATGCTGCTCGATCAGCAGGTGCCGATGGAGTGGGCGTTCACGGGCCCTTACACCATCTCCGAACGGCTCGGGCACGAGCTCACCGCCGAGGAGATCGCGGCCTGCGACCCCGAGGCGTTCACCGCGCTCCTGGCCGCCAAACCGGCGGTCCACCGCTACCCCAAGTCGATGGCGGCCCGCGTCCAGCAGCTCGCCGCCTACCTCGTCGAGCACTACGACGGCAAGCCCGAGCGCATCTGGACCGAGGCAGCCGACGGCAAGCAGTTGCTCAAACGACTGATGGACCTTCCGGGATACGGCAAGCAGAAGGCCCAGATATTTTTGGCATTGCTGGGCAAGCAGCTCGGGGTCCAGCCGCAAGGATGGCGCGAGGCGGCCGGCCCCTATGGCGAGCAGGGGTCCTACCGTTCGGTCGCGGACGTGGTCGACGCCGACAGCCTGGGCAGAGTGCGCGCCACCAAGCAGGCGGCCAAGCGGGCGGCGAAGGCCGAGTAGCCTGATCTTGCTGCGCAACGTGGAGCGATTTTGACAGGATGCGTTGACCGTATGGCGGCCGGGGCTTCCGTCCGCGCCCGCCCATCGCAGATGATGTACTGCAGAATCCGGTCGCCCGGAGCTGCGCTACGCCGATACACGATTATGGAGATGTGCCGCGTGGGAGACCCTGGCACGCGACGGAGGTGCCGACCATGAGCGCCGAGACCTCCGTTCCCCGTCCCCGGGAGTCGGATGTGGACGTCTCAGACTCCGCCCTCTTCGAGGGCCTGCTGTCCGAGGCAGAGTTCGCCTTTGCCTTCTTCGACACCCAGACCCGCGTCCTGCGGGTCAACGACGTGTTCGCCGAGGTCGTCGGCGTGCCCGCCGAGCGGCTGCTGGGACGCGCGCCGTCCGAGACGCTCGCGGCCGACCTCAGCCAGCTCATCACGCACGGCGTCCAGGCCGTCATCGGCAGCGACGCGCCGGTCTCCGAGCGGCCCGTGCGGGTGCGCGCGACCGGCGGCGAGGCCCGCTACTGGTCGGTCTCGTTCTCGCCGGTCCACGACGCCGACGGCGCGCTGCAGGCCGTCGCCCTGGCCGGGCTCGACGTGACCGAGAGCCGCCTGGTCGAGGAGGACCTGCGCCGCAGCGAGGAGCGCTACCGCTCGCTGGTCGAGGCGCAGTCGCAGCTCGTCTGGATCACCTCGCCGACCGGCACGGTGGTCGAGGACGCCCCGCAGTGGCGCGCCATCACCGGCCAGGGCCTGGAGGAATACCTGGCGGCCGGCTGGCTGGACGTGGTCCACCCGGAGGAGCGCCAGCAGACCGAGGAGGCCTGGAAGGAGGCGCTGCGCGGCCGCACCATGTTCGAGTGGAACTACCGCGTGCGCACCCGGGCCAGCGGCTACCGCCACTTCGAGGTCCGCGCGGTGCCGATCATCCGGCACGGCAGGGTCGTGGAGTGGGTGGGCGCCAACACCGACGTCACGCCGCAGCGCGAGGCCGAGGAGATGCGCGGCAGGCTGACCGACCAGCTCGGCGCCGCCGCGCTGCGCACCGCCCGGCTCCAGGGCGCCACCGCCATACTGGCCGAGGCGCTCACCGTCGAGCAGGTGGTGCAGGTCATCATCGACGTCGGCCGCACGGCGCTGGCCGCCGACCGGTCGGCCGTGGCGCTGCTCGACACCGACCGGGCGGCGCTCAAGCTGATCAACGGCGAGGGCGTCCCCGAGGCGTCCGGCGCCGCCGGCGAGGAGATCCCGCTGTCGAGCTCCAGCGTGATGACGATGGCGGTCAACAGCCGGCGGCCGGTGTTCGCCGAGTCGCCCGAGAGCCTGAAGGCCCAGCTGCTGGAGGCGGGCGGCGACGAGCAGGTGCTGACCAACTACCTGGCCAGCAGCGACGAGCGCGCCTGGGTCGGGCTGCCGCTGCTGGCGGCGGGCCGGGCGCTGGGCGCGCTGCGGTTCTCCTTCACCCGGCCGCAGAAGATCTCCCAGGAGGACGGCGTCTTCCTGGAGGCGCTGGCCGGGCAGTGCGCGCTGGCCGTGGAGCGCGCCACGCTGTTCGAGCGCGAGCACCGCACCGCCGAGACGCTGCAGCGCAGCCTGCTGCCCGACCGCCTGCCGGTGGTCAGGGGCCTGGAGCTGGCCCAGCGCTTCCGCTCGGGCAGCCGCCACGTGCAGGTCGGCGGCGACTGGTACGACGCGTTCGTGCTGCAGGACGGCCGCGTGGCCGCGGTCGTCGGCGACGTCATGGGCAAGGGCGTCAAGGCGGCGGCCGGGATGGGCCGCATCCGCAACGCCATGCGGGCGCTGGCGCTGACCAACCCGCCGCCCGCCGCCGTTCTCACCGGCCTGGACCGGGTCTTCGACGCGACCGAGGAGGAAGAGCAGGTCACCACCCTGGCCTACATGGTCGTCGAGCCGTCGACGGGCGAGGGCACGCTGGCGCTGGCCGGTCACCCGCCGCCCGTGCTGGTTTCTCCGCAGGGCACGGCGATCCTCTGCGACGCGGAGCCGGGCACCCCGCTAGGCTGGCCGACCAGCCGTAGGCAGTTCCGGTTCGTGGTGCCGCCCGGCCATACCGCCGTGCTCTACTCCGACGGCCTCGTCGAGAACCGGAAGCGCGGGCTGGATGCCGGTCTCGCAGAGATTTGCAGTGTTGTGACCGAAGCGCCGCCTGAGGTCGTGAGAAGTCCACACATGTTGCTGGACTTCCTGGTCGACCGGATGTTGTCGGGATATGAGCAAGATGATGACGTTACCGCCCTGGCCATTCACGTGCCGCCCGCCACGAAGAGTGACTGAATGAAACAGTCATAAGGGTTGCTTTCGGATATCAGTGGCGCGCTTACGTACGCACTACTCTCTTGGTCGGCCTAGGGTGGAGGTCAACCGCCGGGAGGTGGCCGTATGGAGTGCGTGGTCGTGCCAGAATGCTGGACAGGTCCGTCGCGATCCGCACGGCCTCACCGATCTCCGAGAGAGGCATCAGCCCCCCAGCGGGCATCTGGGTCCATTGTCGCCACGCGTTCGTTCGAGAGGTGTTCGTGTCGCCTGCAAGTTCGACTCGCTCGAAGCCACAAGAGCTGAACGAGCCCGTCATTCAGCGACTGCTCGAGCGTGGGCGCTCGCAGGGTTTCCTCGAGTCTGAGGACGTCCGTCAGGCCTTCGAGGAGGCGGACATCCCCATGTCGCACGCCGCCGCGTTCTTGCGGAACCTCAGCAAAGAGGGCGTGACCGTGGTGGTGACCGCCGCGGATTCGGCTGCGCCGAAGAAGAAGTCTCGAGGCTCAGCAAAGCGCCAGACCGCCGCGCCCGTCAAGACCAAGACGGCGGCGGCCGCCAAAGAGCAGCAACCCGAGACCGTGACCGCGGTCGTGGGCACCGCCGAAGCAGAGCCGGCGGCCAAGAAGCCGGCTCCCGCCAAGAAGGCCGCTCCGGCGGCCAAGAAGGCCGCCGCGCCCGCCAAGGCCGCGCCTGCCAAGAAGGCCAAGCCGGACAGCGCTGGGCCTGCCGACAACAAGCCGAAGGGCCCCGAGGGTCCCAAGGCCGACGCCGACGACGACGAGGACATCGAGCTCGACGGCGACGTGGAGCTGGACGACCTCGAGGACATCGACGTCGAGGAGATCGCCGACGACGCCGACTCCACCGACGAGGCCGACTCCGACGACGACGACTCCGACGACGAGCCCAAGGTCGTCGCCGAGGCCGCCGCCGTGACCGCCGAGAAGAGCGAGGACGAGGTCCTCATCCTGTCCGACGACGACGATGACGCCCCGGTCGCGCAGGTCGCCGCCGCCGGCGCCACCGCCGACCCGGTCAAGGACTACCTCAAGCAGATCGGCAAGGTCCCCCTGCTCAACGCCGAGCAGGAGGTCGAGCTGGCCAAGCGCATCGAGGCCGGCCTGTTCGCCGAGGAGCAGCTGGGCGGCGAGAGCGACGGCCTTCCGGTCGACGTGCGCGCCGAGCTGGAGTGGATCGCCGAGGACGGCCGCCGGGCCAAGAACCACCTGCTGGAGGCCAACCTCCGCCTGGTGGTCTCGCTGGCCAAGCGCTACACCGGCCGAGGCATGCTGTTCCTGGACCTGATCCAGGAGGGCAACCTGGGCCTGATCCGCGCGGTGGAGAAGTTCGACTACACCAAGGGCTACAAGTTCTCCACCTACGCCACGTGGTGGATCCGGCAGGCGATCACCAGGGCCATGGCCGACCAGGCGCGGACCATCCGCATCCCGGTCCACATGGTCGAAGTGATCAACAAGCTGGCCCGCGTCCAGCGGCAGATGCTGCAGGACCTGGGCCGCGAGCCCACGCCGGAAGAGCTCGCCCGCGAGCTGGACATGACCCCCGAGAAGGTGGTCGAGGTCCAGAAGTACGGCCGCGAGCCGATCTCCCTGCACACCCCGCTGGGTGAGGAGGGCGACAGCGAGTTCGGTGACCTCATCGAGGACTCCGAGGCCATCGTGCCGGCCGACGCCGTCAGCTTCACGCTGCTGCAGGAGCAGCTCCACTCCGTTCTCGACACGCTGTCGGAGCGCGAGGCGGGCGTCGTGTCGATGCGGTTCGGCCTCACCGACGGCCAGCCCAAGACGCTGGACGAGATCGGCAAGGTCTACGGGGTGACGCGCGAGCGCATCCGGCAGATCGAGTCCAAGACCATGTCCAAGCTGCGTCACCCGTCGCGCTCGCAGGTCCTGCGCGACTACCTGGACTAGGTCCCAGCACGGAGAAAAGGGGGGTGGGGGCCCGCGCGGGGGCCCCCCCCACGAGTTTATGGGTTTGGTGTAGGAAAGGA
>NZ_JBEZZG010000014.1:224436-224735 GCF_040639085.1 Nonomuraea sp. NPDC023979 | reverse complement strand
GCCCCGGCCGGCGTCGGCGGGCCGCGCCGGGGCGCTCGCGGCCCTCGCCACGGTCGCGGGCGGGGCCGCCGGGTGCGTGATCGGCCTGGCGGTCGCCTGGCCGTGGACGGCCTCCAACAGCTGGGACCCGCTGCCGAGGGCGCCGTTCGACACCCCGTGGGCGCTGATCGCCGCCCTGGTCGCGGGCCTGCCGGTGCTCACCGCGACCCTCACCGCCCTGCTCCCGTCAGCCCGCCGGGGGGGCGCCCGGCGCGCGCGGGGGGGGGGCGGGGCTGGGGGGTGGGGGGGGGGTGGGGGGG
>NZ_JBEZZG010000014.1:155988-224426 GCF_040639085.1 Nonomuraea sp. NPDC023979 | reverse complement strand
CGAGGAGGCGTTGCGCCGCTCGCTGCCCGCGGCGCGGGGCCGGGGGGGGGGGCCGGCGGGCCGGGCCCGCGCCCCCCGCCCCCCGGGCCCGCGGGGGGGCCCCGGCTCTGACATGCGCAGGCCGCTCAGCGGCCCTGGAGTGACTTCACGTTGTCGCCGAAGGTCCAGCCCTTGGAGCCGTCCCAGTTGATGGACCAGGTCATCAGGCCTTTGAGCTGGCCGTTGAAGCTGTTCCACGCCTGCGACACGAGCGAGGGCGACATGTGGCCGCCGCCCGCGCCCGGCTGGGCGGGAAGGCCCGGGACCTGCTTGTCGTACGGGACCCGGATCGTGGTGCCCTGGATGACGAGGCCGTCGTTGAGGCACTTGGTCTGGGCCACGAAGCCCTGGACGGTGCCGGCCGAGTAGGAGTCGCCGGAGCAGCCGTACATGCTGCCGTTGTAGTACTGCATGTTCAGCCACCACAGGCGGCCGTTGTCGGCGTACTTCTTGATGATCGGCAGGTACGCGCCCCAGATGGAGCCGTAGACGACGCTGCCGCCGGTGACGTACGCCGTCTCCGGGGCCATGGTGAGGCCGAAGTTCGACGGCATCTGGGCGAGCACGCCGTCGATGATGCGGATGAGGTTGGCCTGCGAGGCGGACAGCTGGTTGATGTTGCCACTGCCGGCGAGGCCGGTCTCGATGTCGATGTCGATGCCGTCGAAGTTGTAGCGCTTGAGGATCGGCACGATCGTCTGGACGAAGCGGTCGGCGACGGTGCTGGAGCTGAGGTCGATGCCGGCGGTGGCGCCGCCGATGGACATCAGGATCGTCGCCCCGGCCGCCTTGGCCGCGCACATCTCCTCAGGCGTGGCGACCTTGACGGTGCTGTCCATGCCGTCCTCCCACAGCACGGTGCCGTCGGAGCGGATCACGGGGAACGCCGCGTTGTAGACGTTGTAGCCGTGCTGGCGGATGCGCGCGTCGGTGATGGGGGTCCAGCCGAATGGCGGGTGCACGCCGTTGGAGGCGCCGTCCCAGTTCTCCCAGTAGCCCTGCAGGACCTTGCCGGCCGGCTTGCCCTTGACGGCGCAGGTGCTGCCCGTCGGGGTGACGGTCGGGCTGACCGTGGGGCTCACGGTGGGGCTCACCGTGGCGGTGGGCGTCACCGTGGGGGAGACCGTGACCGTGGGGGTCGGCGTCGGGGACGTCGGCGGGTCGCCGGGGCCGTCGAAGACGAGGTCGTCGGCGTGGTACGTGCCCTGCCCGTACCAGCCGTGCAGGTAGATCTCGGCGGTGGTCTGGCTCGCGCCCGTGGTGAACGGGATCGTGAGCTGGGTGTACGCCGACGGCGAGGAGGCCCAGATGGCCCGGCCGCCGGTCACGCCGAGGTAGACGTAGTTGCCGCGGACCCAGGCGGAGATCGTGTAGTCGGAGTTCGGCCGGACCGTCAGCGTCTGGCTGCACCGGGCGATGTCGGAGTTGCCGGCCGCCCCGGCGAGGGCCTTGCCGCCGGACCTGACCGGGGTGTCGACCACCGATCCGAGGCCGCCGGTGCAGTTCCAGGGGGACAGGGAGCCGGACTCGAAGCCGGGGTTGGCCAGCAGGTTGGCGGCGCTCGCCGAGGTCTGGGTGACGATGACGCCCAGGAATGCGAGCAGTAACGAGGCGGCCAAGATGAGCGGGCGCGGTGTTCGCGTCATGGGGACTACCCTTCTGTGGCCCGGGGGTCCGGGCTCGTACGGGCGCGGCGCAAGGCCGGGGTGCCGCGACGGTTGGGGGGTGCGCGTCACTCCCATTATTGTAAAGAATCTTATCTATTGTCTATGGCGTCCCAGGTGGCAACCCGATCACTCCCTGTGGCATCGTGCCCGGATGACCCTGCGCACCGTCGAGGACGCCGCCGCCGCCGAACGGGCGGGCCGCCGCCTGCGTTACCTGTTCTTCTGGGGGCACCGGCCCAACCGTGACGGCAGCGTGGGCGCCGGGTGCCTGTCGCAGTGGTGGCCCGCCGCCTTCGCCGCGGACGGGCACGTCTTCGCCACGGTCGAGCACTACATGATGGCCCACAAGGCGTGGCTGTTCGGTGACGAGGAGGCCGCCGCCAGGATCCTCGCCGCGCCTCACCCGGGGGCGGCCAAGGCCGCCGGGCGGGAGGTGCGGGGGTTCGACGAGGAGGTGTGGTGCGACCGCCGGTTCGACGTGGTGGTCCGGGGCAATCTCGCCAAGTTCGGAGCACATCCCGGGCTGAGGGCGTTCCTGGTGGGCACCGGTGAGCGGGTGCTGGTCGAGGCCAGTCCCGTGGACCGGGTCTGGGGCATCGGGCTGACGGCGGACGACGAGCGGGCGGCCTCGCCGGCGACGTGGGAGGGGCTCAACCTGCTCGGGTTCGCGCTGATGGCCGTACGGGAGAAGCTGACAGGGTTGACAGCGGATGTCCGAAAAAGCGGGACACGGACGCCCGATATCCGTTAGAAATTCCCTTTGTGACCACGCTCAGCAGACGCCGCCTCCTCCAGTCCGGCGCACTCGCCGTCCCCGCCCTCGCCCTCGGCGCCGCCCCCGCGCGGGCCGGGACGGCCGCCCTGCCGGCGACCGGCGTGGTGCCCGCGCAGCTGGCCGGCTTCGACGCGGCGATGAAGAAGTTCATCGCCGAACGCGACATCAGCTGCGCGCAGCTCGCCGTGGCGAAGAACGGCAAGATCCTCCTGGCCCGCGGCTACGGCAGCTACACCTACGGCCGCTACGTCAGGCTCGTGCAGCCGACCTCGCTGTTCCGGATCGCCAGCCTCAGCAAGAGCATCACCGCCGCCGCGATCGCCCGGCTCGCCCAGGACGGCAAGCTGTCCCTCGGCGACACCGTGACCGACCTGCTGGGCCTGTCCGCCGACGCCGACCCGCGCCTGGCGGACGTGACGCTGTGGCGGCTCATGCAGCACACCGGCGGCTGGGACCGGGACGCCACCCTCGACCAGCTCTGGGCCGACCACACCATCTCGGCCGCGCTCGACGTGCCGCTGCCGATCGGGCACGCGGAGATCATGCGGTACGCCACGGCCAGGAAGCTCGACTTCACGCCCGGCTCCCGCTACGCCTACAGCAACTACGGCTACATGCTGCTCGGCCGCATCATCGCCAAGGTCTCCGGCATGAGCTACGAGTCGTACGTGAGGCAGCGGATCCTGGCGCCGGCCGGGATCACCCGCATGCTGCTCGGCCGGTCGGCGTCCGGCCAGCAGTACGCCGCCGAGGTGCGCTACCAGTCGGTCTACACCCGCAAGAGCGTGCTCGACGACGGCGGCGCGACGGTCCCGTACCCGTACGGCGGCTTCAACATGGCCAACCAGGACGCCAACGGCGGCTGGCTGGGCTCGGCCGTCGACCTGGTCAAGTGGGGCTTCGCCTTCGACCGGGCCGGGCCGGTGCTGAACGCCACCTCGATCGGCCGGGTCTTCGCCAAGCCGGAGATCGGCGTCGGGTCCGGCGGCTCCTGGTACGGGCTCGGCTGGCAGGTCCGCGAGAACAACGTGGGCGGCCTCAACACCTGGCACACCGGCTCGATGCCGGGCACGTTCGGCTTCCTGGCCAGGATCCAGCACGGGGTGAGCTACTGCGCGCTGTTCAACCGCAGGCAGGAGGGCGACGCGCCGTCGTTCGGCGCGATCGACGGGATCCTGGGCACGGCGACGGGCGGCGTGTCCTCCTGGCCGACGACCGACCTGACCCCGCGCTACTTCTAGCCGGCGACGCGGTAGTGCAGGCCGGTGGCCTGCGGGGCTCGTCCAGCATCCCCGCCGCCAGGCACTGGCGGGCCACGTCGGCGCCGATGACGTTGACGTACCGGTCCCCAGCGGCCCGCCGGGCCTCGGCCACGGCGGTGCGGAGGTCGCCGACGAACGTGACGCCCGGGACCGGCGCCGAGGGCGGGCGGTGGGTGAGGACGAACTGCGGCCCGTCCCACCCGCCGCCGAACGCCTTGCCCTCCCGCTCGGGATCGCCCCGGTGCGGGTCGTCCCCGCCGAACGAGCGCCTGCCCGCCAGGATCGCCCCGACCCGGCCCACGAGCCTGTCCGCCATCGGGTCGGGACCGAGGTACGGGGTCAGCCAGGACATGTCGCCGCCTGGGCCGGTGATGAAGCCGTCGAGCGACATGGTCGCCGAATAGAGCATCTTCGCCATGATCTGCCTCCTCGGGACACAGACCGGCGGACGGGCGAAAATTCATCGCGCCCGCGTACTTATCCGATGATTCGGGCATGCGGCGAGGGCCGGATCCGGCAAGATGATCAGCCGGTGGTCCCCGGACGGCGGGGACGGTTGAGAAGGGCTGGCCGAATGCGCGGGTCGACGACGATCCTCCTTGCCGCGGCACTGTCGATCGGAGGGGGCCTGGTGACTCCCGCGTACGCGGCCGCCTCCGCCGCCACTCCGGAGCGGGTGTGCGGTTCCGGGTTCGCCCGGGTCGCGCACGGCAAGCAGGCCGTGCGGACGCCTTCCAAGCGGGTCCTCGGGTACGTCTACCTGCTGTACAACCGCAGGACCGGCTACAACTGCGTCACCACGTTCAAGTCCTCGAACCTCGGCGTCCGCACCTTCGTCATGGCCACGATCACGACGCAGACGCGCGGCGCCAACGGGCGCGCGAGCGGCGAGAACGAGGGCCGGAGCGTCAAGCACTACCTGGGGCCGGTGAAGACCTACGGCAAGGGCCGGTGCGTCAGCTACATGGGGTCGATCCAGGATGACGGGCCCCGTGCCGCCGTGGGCAAGTCGCGCTGGAAGTCCTGGGGCAGGTGCGGCTGAACCGCTCATCGGCGCAGGGGGGACGGAGACGCGTGCTGAAGGGCGGGGCCGAGCAGGAGCCCGCCGTCGATGACGTACTCCGAACCGGTGATGAACGACGCGTCCGATGACGTGAGGAAGAGGAGCAGGCTGGTGACGTCGGCCGGCTCTCCGAGGCGGGGGACGGCGAACGGCTCGGGCGAGTAGAAGTCGGCGATCGCCACGGTGGCGCCGGCCGCCGGCTCCTGGATGAAGGGGGTCGCGATCACGCCGGGGTGGATGGCGTTCACCCGGATGCGGTCGCGGCCGAGTTCGAGTGCCGCCGTCCGGGTGAGACCTCGTACCGCCCACTTGCCGGCGACGTACGGCGCGTAGTGAGCCGTGCCGCCCAGGCCCATGGTCGAGCCGATGTTGACGATGGCTCCCCCCGCCGCGCGGCGCAGAGCCGGGGCGGCGGCCTTGATGCCGAGGAAGGTCCCGGTGAGGTTGATGCCGAGGATGCGTGACCAGGTGGCCTGGTCCGTGTCCTCGATCGGCGCCGGCGGGTTCTGTACGCCGGCGTTGTTGACGAGCACGTTCAGGGCGCCGAAGGCGCTTTCGGCGGCCAGCACGGCGGCGGACCACGAGCTCTCGTCGGTGACGTCGAGGCGGGTGAAGTGAGCACGGGGCCCGAGCTCGTCGGCGAGGGCGGCGCCCCGATCGGCGTCGATGTCGCCGATCACCACGTTCGCCCCCTCCGCGTGGAAGGCGCGTACGTGGCTCGAGCCCTGGCCGCCGGTCCCGCCGGTCACGAGCACGGTCTGGTTGTCGAAGCGGTTCATCGGATGTTCCTTCGGTACGAGGGAGGGATGGTGAGCTGAGTGGCTCACCACACTGCTTGACAGTAGATCGGCGGCAATGGTGAGTCAAGCCACTCGTCTTGTATGCTCGGCCCATGAGCAAGGTCGTGACGACGTACCACCAGCGCGTCGCCCAGGAGAAGCGCGCGCTGATCGTGACGGCCGCGACCGAGCTGTTCCTCGAGCTGGGCTACGACCGCACGTCACTGGCGCGGATCGCGGAGCGCTCGGGCGTTTCGCGGGCCACCCTGTTCAAGCAGTTCCCGACCAAGGCCGCCCTGTTCGACGCCATCGTCACCGAGTCCTGGGCCACCGCTGACGAGGAGGATCCTCCGCCGGCAGGCGACATCGTCGCCGGGCTCGGCGCCATCGGCCGCCGCTACGCCGAGCTGCTGAGCCGCCCCCAGATGACCGACCTGTTCCGCATCGTCATCGCCGAGCTGCCGCGCTTTCCCGAGCTCGCCAATGCGCAGTTCTCGCACGGGAAGCTGCCCTACTTCGAGTCCGTACGCGGCTACCTCCTGGCCGAGCACGAGGCGGGCACGGTGCGGATCGAGGACGTGGAGCTCGCGGCCACCCAGTTCCTGGGCATGATCTCCAACTACGTCTTCTGGCCGGCACTACTCGTGCCGGGCTGGAAGGTGAGCGCCGAACGCGTCGCTCAGGTGGTCGACGAGGCCGTCCGCACCGTCGCCGCCCGCTACGCCCTGCCCGGATCGGGGACGCGCGCCCGTGGTGGCCGGTCCTGAGGTGCGGCGTCCGGCGTGCCGCGGCGCCTCCCGCGCGGGGAGCTCAGGTCAGCGCAGGTAGCCGGCGCCGTTGAGGTCGAGGATGGCGCCACCGGCCCACTCGGCCTCCGGGGAGGCCGGGCGGTCCGCTCATTCCCAGGACGTTACCAGCGGGACGCTCTTGTCATTTAGGTCACACTCCTCTAGAACGGGATTTTAGAAACACCTTCCAATCGTGAGGAGGGCCCGTTGGCCGAGGTCGTTGCGGAGAAGCGCCGGCGCCTGGGAGCGCCACTCAGCCGGGGAATCAGTGCCACCGATCTCGCGCCCTTCGGCTGGGCGCCCCTGGTCGTCCTGTTCCTCGTCGGCCTGGTGGACCGGATCGAGGCCAGCCTGCTGTCCGGCGTGCTGCCCCTGCTCCAGGCGGAATGGGGGATCAGCGACACCGCCGCCGGGTCCATCCCGACCGCCGCCGCGCTGGCCGCCGCCGCCGTGGCGCTGCCCGCCGGATACCTGTCCGACCGGTTCAACCGGACCCGGATCATCGCCGTCGTCGTGTTCTGCTGGAGCCTGGCCACGCTGGGGTCCGGTCTCGCCACCGGGTTCGCCATCTTCTTCGCGATGCGGGTGTTCCTAGCGGCGGCGGAGAACATCGACAACCCCGCCTCCGGAAGCCTGCTCGCCGACTACTATCCGCCGCTGACCAGGGCCAAGGCGTACGGGCTCGTCCGCATCACCACCTACCTGGGCGGCATCGGCACCGCGCTGGGCGGCATCCTCGGCCAGGCCGTGGGCTGGCGGGCCACGTTCATGATCATGGCGATCCCGGGGGCGCTGACGGCGCTGCTCGTGTGGTGGCTCAGGGAGCCGCCGCGCGGCTTCCTCGACCGGGTGATCGCCCTGCGCTCCGACCAGCCGCAGCCCGTGCCCGAGGCCACCGGGCCGGGCCAGGTCACCGCGCTGTCCGACCGGCTGAGCGAGCGGCTGCGGTTCGGCAGGCAGTTCCGCCTGATGCTGAAGATCCCCACCCTCACCCTGGTCTGCGTCGGCCTGATGTCGCTCACCCTCGGCCTGGCCGGGATCGCGTTCTGGATGCCGACCCTCATGGTCAGGAACCTCGGCGTCGCCGCCGGCACCGCCGCCTCACTGGCCGGCCTGATCAGCGTCGCCGGCGTCGTCGGCGGCACGCTCATCGGCGCCTACTTCGGCCGGCGCATGCACGCCACCCGCAAGGGCGGCCGGCTCCTCGTCGGCGGCACCGGCATCACGCTCGGCGCGCTCACCCAGGCCGCCGCGATCTCCATGGACTCGCTGCCGCTGTTCGTGACGCTGCTGCTGACCTCGTCGCTGCTGTCGGCCACCGCCATCCCGAACATGACGGCCTCGCTCGCCGACGTGGTCGGCGCCGATTCGCGCGGGCTCGGCTTCGCCGTGCTGCAGCTGTTCATCACGGCCGGCGCCGCGTTCGGGCCGCTGCTGGTCGGCGTCTCGTCCGACAGCAGCGGCTCCCTCCTGACCGCCATGTACGTGCTGATCGTCCCGATGGTGCTCGGCGGCCTGCTCTGCCTGGCCGCGCGCGGCTTCTTCGAACGCGACGCCCAGCGCGTGCTCGACGCCGCCCGCGACTCCGCCTGACCAGCCACAGCTCGACTACCAGCGCCCGTGCACCTGCGGGCGGATCAGCTCGTCGTAGACGTCCCGTACGGCCCGCAGCGTGCTCTCCGGCAGCGGCGGGAGAGCCGCGGCGGCCGCGTTGGCCGCCGCCTGGGCCGGGTTGCGGGCGCCCGGGATGACGACGGACACGCCCGGCTGGTCGAGGATCCAGCGCAGCGCGAACTGCGCCGTCGTTGCCCCCTCCGGCACCAGCGGGGCCAGCCGGCGCACCGCCTCCAGCCCGGTCTCGAACCCGACACCCGAGAACGTCTCGCCCACGTCGAACGCCTCCCCGTGCCGGTTGAAGCTGCGGTGGTCGTCCGGCGCGAACGTGGTCTTCTCGTCGTAGCGGCCCGACAGCAGCCCGCTGGCCAGCGGGACCCGGGCGATGATCCCCACGCCCGCCTCCCGCGCCGCGGGCAGCACGCGCTCCAGCGGCTTGAGCCGGAACGCGTTCAGGATGATCTGCACGCTCGCCACGCCGGGACGGGCGATCGCGGTCAGCGCCTCCTCGCACGTCTCCACGCTCACCCCGTAGGCGGCGATCCGCTCCTCGGCCACCAGCGTGTCGAGCGCGTCGAACACCGCGTCGTCGGAGAACACCGCCGTCGGCGGGCAGTGCAACTGCACCAGGTCGATCGTGTCGACGCCCAGGTTGCGGCGGGAGCGGTCGTTCCAGGCGCGGAAGTTGTCCAGCACGTAGTTCGACGGCACCTGCTCCACCCGGCGGCCCATCTTGGTGGCCACGGTCAGCTCCGGGCGTCCCTGGGCGAAGCGGCCGACGATCCGCTCGCTGCGGCCGTCGCCGTACACGTCGGCCGTGTCGACGAACGTCACGCCCGCCTCCGTGGCGGCAGCCAGCGTCGCGAGCGCCTCGTCCTCGCTCACCTGACCCCAGTCGGCGCCGAGCTGCCAGGCGCCCAGCCCGACCACGCCGACCTGGCGGCCGGTGCGTCCCAATACGCGGTGTTCCATGGGGGTAACCCTGTCATATGACAGTCGAAGAGGAGTTACGACGCCACCCGGCGGTGGCCGACTGCGCCGTCGTCAGCGTCAGGACCGGCTCCGGAGGGCCGAAACTGATCGCGTACGTGGTGCCGGACGGCGAGGTCACCGGCGAGGAGCTGCGGGCCTACCTGGTGGAGCGGCTGCCGGGGCGGCGGCTGCCGCGGTTCGTCACGCTGGTGCGGGCGCTGCCGCGCACGGCCGACGGGCGGGTCGACCACCGCGCGCTGCCGTTGCCGGTGCGCGCCACGGCCACGCCCTCCGGAGGGAAGGGCGGCGACTGGCAGCCCTCGACCGGCGTCGCGATGGCCATCTCCGCCGCGGTCTCCGCGGTCGCCGCCTACCTGCTGACGGACGTGCTGTGGCCGTACTCCACGGACCTGTCGGCCGTGCCGCCGCCGTGGGCGGGCCTGTTCGCGGTGCTCTACCTGTTCGAGTGCGCGGCGTTCGGGCTCGGCGTGGCCTTCCTGCTGTCGGGGCGCACGCTGCTGGCGCGGCTGGACAGGCCGCCAGGGGTGAGCGCGGCGGCGCACCTGGCGATCACGTGGCTGCTGGCCGCCTGGTGGCCGCAGGACAACTTCTACCGGCTCGCCGCCAAGACCGACTGGCCCCTGCAGGCCGCGCTCGTGTACGGGTTCAACGTCACCCTGATGATCGCCGCGGCCGTGGTCGTCGCCTTCGTGGCCGCCCGACCTCGGTGAACGCGAGCGCCTCGGTGGCGGCCCGTACGGCGGCCTCGGCCCGGTCGAGGGCGTCCGCCGTGCGGGCGGCCAGGGCGACGCCCAGGTACGGCCACGGCTCCATCGCGGCCACCGGGATCGTCGGCAGGAACGTCACGCCGAGCCCCCGGCACTCCCGCGCGACCTCGTCCAGATGCCCGCGCAGCGCCGCCGGGGGCAGCCGCGCGCCCAGCGGCAGCCGGTCCAGCGCCCGGACCAGATGCCGCCCGCCGCGCAGCGCGTCGAGCCGGGCTCGCAGGGTGTGGGCGGCCGCCGGGCCGGTCAGGCGCAGGTTGATCTCCGTCGGAGCCAGGCGTCCCGCCGGGTCGGTCACGAAGTCGACGTCGTACCAGCCCCGGTAGCCGTGCTCCGCGAGCGCCCGGCCCACCGCCGTGCCGAACCGGGCGGCCGTGGTCGCCAGCTCTGCGGGCAGCACGCCGGGGCCGGTGGTGACGCCCTGGTAGCGGGGGCCCTCGACCCGCATCAAGCCGGTCCCCACCGGGTGGACCGCGCCGTGGTCGTCGACGACGGCGTCGAACGTCGGGTCGCGGTACGGCCCGGAGCCGGGCACGTACTCCTCCACCAGCACGCCGGCGCGGGCCCACCGCCGCCCGGCCCGGCGCGTGCCGCCGTCGAGGATCAGCGTGCCGGAGCCGCCGACGCCGTACTCGGTCTTCAGCACCAGCGGCACGCCCGAGGCCAGCTCCCGGCGCAGCTCCCGGCGGGAGCCGACCGGCCGCTGCGCCGGCACGACGATCCCCGGATGGTCCGGCGCCAGCGCGCGGAAGAGCTCGTGCGCGCCGCGCTTGGACTCGAACCGGGCGATCGCGGCCAGCACCCGGCCCGGCGTGGGGACGATCCGGGCGAACTGCTCGGTCCGGCCCCACGGCAGCACCGGCCCCGGCGACGACGCCAGCCGCCGCGCCAGCGCGGGCCGCCTCCCGATCGCCGCCGACACCGCGCCGTCCGGGGCGATGCCGTCGTGCACCTCGACCTCGCCCCAGCCGAGCTCGTCCGCCAGCCCGTCGATCCACGCCCGGTCCACCGGCACCGGCAGCACCACGGCCTCCGGCAGCGGCCCAGCGAACACCGCCATGCACGCGTAGTGGTCCGGCCCCGGCGGCGCGCCGTTGAACTCCGCCACGTTCCCCACGTGCACCGCCGGCCGCCCGCCGGTCCACGCCGCCACCCACGACGGCTCCGGCGCCGGCGGCCATGCCACCAGCCGCGCCACCAGCCGCGCCGGCCCGCACTCCACCGCGCCCATCGCCGTGTAGAACCCCACCGCGTGCGGGTCGGCCTCGATCACCAGCCGCGCGAACCCGGCCCGGCCCGCCTCCCGCAGCGCGTGCCCGTACAGCGCCCGGCCCACGCCGCCGCCGATCGCCGACGGCTCCACGAACAGCATGCCCAGCACCCCGTCCGGCGGCTCCCCGTCGACCGTGACGAACCCCAGCACCCGGCCGTCCCGCTCGGCCACCGTCACCCGGCGCGCCGCCACCTCCTCCGGCAGCAGCCGCAACTCCTCCCGGAACGTCTCCTCATACCCCCAGTACGCCTTCGACCGCACCGCCAGCTCGCTCAGCCACCCGGCCTCCTCCGCGCGCGCCGCCCTCAGCCGTAACGCCATGCCAGCATGCTGTCAGCCGGTCAACATGGGGAAAACCCGGATGCGGGGCGGAAGACGCCTCTAGTATCGCTGCGTGGGTGATCGAGCACACTTCGTGATCAAACGGCACGGCTCCTGGAGCCTGCGCTACTCCCCGTGGGCCGGCTACGACCTGGAGCTGGAGCTGCTGCCCGGCCCCGCCGCCGGCCTCGCCCACGCCGAACGCCAGCGGGCCGACACCACCTTCATGAACGAGATCCTGTGCACCGGGGCCGCGCTCGTCGACGTGGACGAGCAGCGGCTGCTGTGGTTCTCGCCGTGCCGCGCCGACCCGTCCTACCGGTGGGCGGCGCTGCGCGTGCTGGCCACCACCTGGGCGGGCTGGCGGGTCGAATGGGCCTACGACGGCCTGGCCGACCTGGTCCGCGCCGTCGGCGAGGACCCCGCCGGGGTGGCCGCGCCCCGGTCGATGCCGGTGCCGCCCGGCGTGCGCACGCCCGAGGAGCTCGCGGCCAGGATGCCGATGCTCTGGCTCGACCCCGCCGTCCACCCGCCCGGGAGCCCGCTGCCCGCCTCCCTGCCCACCTGGCCCGACACGCTTCGGCGGGCCGCGCCGGGCGAGCCCGTGTGCCTGGTCACCGTCGCCCGCGCCGGGACCGTGCGCGGCTACCCGGTCAGCCCGCCCGTCGACGCCGTCATCGGCCACGGGCCCGCCTCCCTCGACACGTACGCGGCCTGGGAGCCCGTCCCCGCGTGGCCGGACGCGCCGACGGCGGGGATCCACCTCGACGCCGACACGCGCACGGCGGGCGTGTGGACGACCCGTGACCTCGCCCAGGTCCTCCCCGACGCGCCGCGGCTGTGGCCCGGCTGGCGCTGGGAGCCCTGGCAGGACCGGCACGCCGAGCACCTGCGCCGCTGTGCCCCCGCCGTCACCTTCCCCGGGCCTTCGCTGCGGACCGGCCTGCTCACGCTCGCCGCCGCCTTCCACGAGCACCGCCACGGCGGCCCCGCCACCCGCGGGATCAGCGCCCTGCTCGGCCTCACCGCCTCCGTGATGCTGGACGAGCGCGCCGTCCTGCGCGCCATCGACGACCTGCGCGCCTGACCGGACTGTCGGGGGCCGCCGCTAGGGTCCCCGACATGTGGGAGGACCTGCTCAAGACCATCAAGACCGGTGACACGGCCGCCGGCTCCACCCGCTTCGCCCAGGAGGCGCGCAGGCTGCACCGGCTGCTCACGGGGGTGACGGCGGACCGCTCGTCAGGAGAGTGACACCAGGTCGCGGTAGTCGTCGTTCCACAGGTCCTCCTCCGCGTCCGGCAGCAGCAGGACGCGGTCCGGGCGCAGGGCGTCGACGGCCCCCTCGTCGTGGGTGACCATCACGATCGCCCCCGGGTACGAGCCCACCGCCGCCAGGACCTCGTCCCGGGACGCCGGGTCGAGGTTGTTGGTCGGCTCGTCCAGCAGCAGTACGTTCGCCCCGGAATGCACCAGGCCGGCCAGCGCCAGCCGGGTCTTCTCGCCGCCGCTCAGCACCCCGGCCGGCTTGCCGGCGTCGTCGCCCGAGAACAGGAACGCCCCCAGCACCCCCCGCGCCTCGCCGTCCGTCAGATGCGGGGCCGCCGCCGCCAGGTTCTCCCGTACGGTCCACGCCGGGTCGAGCGTGTCGTGCTCCTGGGCGAAGTAGCCCAGCCGCAGCCCGTGCCCGCGCACCACCCGGCCGCTGTCCGGCTCCTCCTCCCCGGCCAGCAGTCGCAGCAGCGTCGTCTTGCCCGCCCCGTTGAACCCCAGCACGACCAGGCGGCTGCCCCGGTCCACCGCCAGGTCCACGCCGTCCAGGACGCGGTGGCCGTCGTAGGACTTGGTCAGGCTGATCGCGCCGAGCGGCGTGCGGCCGCAGGGGGCCGGGTCGGGCAGCCGGATGCGCGCCACCCGGTCAGCCCGGCGGGCCGGCTCCAGGTCCGCCAGCATGCGGTCGGCGCGGCGGGCCATGCTCCTGGCCATTGTGGCGGTCGCCGAGCGGGCCTTCATCCGGTCCGCCTGGGCGTGCAGCGCGGCGGCCTTGCGTTCGGCGTTCGCCCGCTGCCGGGTGCGCCGCCGCTCGTCGCTCCCGCGCTGCGCCAGGTAGGCACGCCAGCCGGTGTTGTGCACGTCGATCGTGGCGCGGTGCGGGTCCAGGTGGAAGATCCGGTTGGCGACCGCCTCCAGCAGGCCGGTGTCGTGGCTGATCACCACCAGGCCGCCCCGGTGCCCCTGGAGGAAGCCGCGCAGCCAGGTGAGCGAGTCGGCGTCCAGGTGGTTGGTCGGCTCGTCCAGCAGCAGGACGCCGTCGTGGCCGGCGAACAGGATGCGGGCCAGCTCGGCGCGCCGCCGCTGGCCGCCGGACAGCGTCGCGAGCGGCTGGTCCATCAGCCGCGCGGGCAGCCCCAGCCCGGCGGCCACGCGCGCAGCCTCGGCCTCCGCCGCGTAGCCGCCGCCCGCCTGGAACGCCGCCTCGGCCCGCGCGTACTCCGCCATGGCCCGCTCCAGCGCGGCCTCGTCGCGGGCCCCGGCCATCGCGGCCTCGGCGGCCCGCAACCGCCGCACGGCCTCCCCGAGCCCCCGCGCCCCGAGAATCCGCCCCGCCACCGTCAGCGCCGACCCTTCGGGGGAGTGAAACGCGACGCCTCCGCCCTGCCCTGCGGGCGAGCCCGGGGTGGCGGACTCTCTCGGGTCCTCGGGGGAGTCCCAGGTCCCGTTCGGCGCCTTTCCGGCGGGGTGGGAGGTGGGGCGGGCGTCCTGGGAGAGGTAGGCGGTGGGGCCGGTGGCGGTGATGCTGCCCGCGGCCGGGCGGGCGTGACCGGCGAGCGCGGTCAGCAGGGTGGTCTTGCCCGCTCCGTTGCGGCCGACGAGGCCGATGCGGTCGCCGGGGGAGACGGTGAAGGACACGCCGGACAGCAGCAGGCGGGAACCCGCGCGCAGCTCGACGTCACGAACGGTGATCATGGAATGACGCTCCGAGAAAGCTGAGGACACACTTCTGGCGTGGAAGCGGGTCCTCAGCTAGGAAACTCGGGGCGTCGACATGGCACCAGGTTACGCGATGTTGCCGCACAGCCGCATATCGGGAGATGGTTGCCATGACGTCGGGCGATCAGATCGCTGACGGGAAGGGAAGCGCACATGACGGCGCCGGGCGAGCTGGAGCGGGCGGCGTACGCCGCGTGGGACCGCGAGGACTGGGACGGCGCGGTGCGGGGCCTGACCGAGCTGGTGGCGCTGGAGCCCGACGGCGAGCGGAGCCCGGCGTGGTGGTTCGACCTGGCGCTGGCGCACAAGTTCCGCAAGGACTGGGCGCACGCGTACGAGATCGGCAAGGAGGCGGCGGCCCGCTATCCGCGCGGCGAGCAGGAGCCGGCGTTCTGGAACCTCGGCATCGCCGCCACGATCATGCGTGACTGGGCGACCGCCAGGGACGCCTGGGCCGGCTACGGTCTGACGCTGCCGCCGGGCGAGGGGGAGATCGACGCCGATCTCGGTATGGCGTGCGTGCGGCTGGAGCCGGACGGCGAGCCGGAGGTGGTGTGGGTGCGGCGGGTGTGCCCGGCGCGGGCCAGGGTCGTCAGCGTGCCGCTGGCGGCCGACCGCAGGTTCGGCGAGATCGTGCTGCACGACGGCGCGCCCAGCGGCGAGCGGGTGGTGGAGGGGGTGCGCTATCCGGTGTTCGACGAGCTGATGCTGTGGGCGACGTCCGACCTGCCGACGCTGTCGGTCACCGTCACGGGGAGCGGCGCGGACGTGGTGGAGCTGGTGGAGCTGTTCGCGGCGGCCGGGCTGGGCGCCGAGCCGGCCGGGAACGTGCGGGTGCTGTGCGCCTGTTGCAGCGAGGGCAGTGTGGAGCAGGAGCGGCACGCCGCCGAGGGCGGAACCCAGCGGATGTGGCTGGCGGCGCCGCCGTCTCGGGCGGCCGAGCTGCTGGCCGGGTGGCGCGGGCGCGCCCCGGGACGCGACTGGACGGATCTGGGCGAGGCCCACACGTGATCACCGGGTTCACGGGCCGCGGTCGGCCTCCTGCGGCGCGACGGGCCCGTACAGCTCGCGCAGGCACTCGCGGGCGAGCTGCAGCTCCTCGTGCACCTCGACGACCAGCACCGGGACGGCCGCGCCGGGGGCGCTGACCGGGCCGTCGTCGGCCCGGTTGCCGCGCACCGGCGTCGCCACGCCGAGCAGCCCCAGCCTGCGGCAGACCGCCTCGCGCACCTCCGGCTGGTCCCAGCCGATCTCCCCGGTGAACACCAGCGCGTCCAGGCGGTCCAGCGACGTGGCCGCGGCGGCGATCTCCCTGCTGACCCGGTGGCAGAACACCTCCAGCGCGAGCCCGGCCGCCCGGTCGCCGTCCCGCTCGGCCGCCACCAGGTCGCGGGTGTCGCCGGAACGCCCGCCGGACAGCCCCAGCAGCCCCGACTCGCGTTCCAGGCCGCGGCGCAGCTCGTCCGGCGTGAGCCGGCCGTCCTCCAGCAGCCACAGCAGCATCCCGGGGTCGACCGCGCCGGACCGCTTG
This sequence comes from Nonomuraea sp. NPDC023979, assembly GCF_040639085.1. Lineage (NCBI taxonomy): Bacteria > Bacillati > Actinomycetota > Actinomycetes > Streptosporangiales > Streptosporangiaceae > Nonomuraea > Nonomuraea sp. NPDC023979. The sequence goes on along the minus strand of NZ_JBEZZG010000014.1, from coordinate 208,566 downwards.
CTCATCGGCAGCCCGTCGAGCGGCGTGAAGCCCATCGAGGTGTCCAGGCTGCGCCCGCCCGACACCGCGCACACCGACGCCCCGCCGCCCAGGTGCGCCAGCACCAGGCCGAGGTCGGCGACCGGCCGGCCGAGCAGTTCGGCGGCGCGGCCCGACGCCCACGCGTACGACAGGCCGTGGAAGCCGTAGCGGCGCAGCCCGTAGCGCTCCCGCCAGGGCCGCGGCAGCGGGTAGACGGCGGCGGCGTCGGGCAGGGCGGCGTGGAAGGCGGTGTCGGGGCAGAGCACGTGCGGCACGGCGGGCAGCAGCTCGCGGGCCGCGTCCAGCAGCGCCAGCGCGGGCGGCAGGTGCAGCGGCGCCAGCCCGGTCAGCTCGCGCAGCCCGCGCGCCAGCTCGTCGTCGGCGACCACCGGGGCGCGCACCAGGTCGCCGCCGTGCACCAGCCGGTGCGCGACGGCCGCGACGTCGCGGTCCAGGTGGCGGCCGAGGAAGGCGGACAGCTCCTCGCGGGCGGCGTCCGGCTCCATGGCGCGCTCGGCGTGCGCGCTGTCGACGACGCTGCCGCCGTCGACCAGGTCGAGGCGGAGGCTGGACGACCCCGCGTTCACGGTCAGCACCGCCGCCGGGCCGCCGTCCCACACCTGCGCCGTCATGTCCCTCCCCGCCGATCGCCGTCCCCGTCGGCGCTACCCGTGAGGCATGGCGTGACACATGCCCTGGCCCGCCCTTTACGCTGCCGGGGGAGCACGTCGCCAGGAAGGGCCGCGAATGATCGAGTTCGGGTATGCCGGCACGCCGTTCGGACAGATCCACTACGCCTCGTGCGGGCGGGGCGAACCCGTCCTGCTGCTGCACCAGTCACCCCGGTCGTGGGACGAGTACCGCGAGGTGCTGCCGCTGCTCGGGCGCACGCGCCGGGCCGTCGCCATGGACACGCTCGGGTTCGGCGCCTCGGCGTCGCCGCCCGAGCACTCCGTCGAGGCGTACGCGGGCGGCGTGCTCGCCCTGATGGACGCGCTCGGCCTGGAGCGCGCCGCGATCGCCGGGCACCACACCGGTGGCGTGATCGCGATCGAGGCGGCGAGCCGGGCCCGGGAGCGGGTCACCGCGCTGGTGCTGTCGTCCACGCCGCTCGTCGACGCCGAGGGCAGGCGGGTGCGGCGCGAGAGGCCGCCGGTCGACCACGCCGAGGAGAGCGCCGACGGCTCGCACCTGACCGCGCTGTGGGCGGGCCGCGCCGGCTTCTACCCGCCGGAGCGGCCCGACCTGCTGGCCCGGTTCGTGCGTGACGCGCTGGCCGTCTGGCCCGACGTGGAGCTCGGGCACCGGGCGGTCGCCGCGTACCGGATGGAGGACCGGCTCGGGCTGATCCGCTGCCCGGTGCTGGTCGTCGGCGCGTCGGCCGACCCGTACGCCTTCCCGGAGCTGAAGGCGCTGGCGGGGCGGCTGCCCGGCGCGCGGACGGCGGTGATCGAGGGCGGCATGGTGCCGCTGGAGTTTCAGGCCGAGGCGTTCGCCAGGGTCATCCAGAATTTCCTGGACGAGTAGCTTGTCCCCGGCGGCGCCCGGGTAGTCGAGCGGCCATGGAGATCACCCTGCGCGTGAACGGAGACGAGCGCACGCTGCCCGTGGATCCCCGCACCTCGCTGCTCGACCTGCTGCGCGAACGGCTCGGGCTGACCGGCTCGAAGAAGGGCTGCGACCACGGCCAGTGCGGCGCCTGCACGGTGCTGCTGGACGGGCGGCGGGCCAACGCCTGCCTGCTCCTGGCCGTGGCCTGCGACGGGCAGGCCGTGACGACGGTCGAGGGGCTGGCCGGCGACGGCGCGCCGCACCCGCTCCAGGAGGCGTTCATCGCGCACGACGCCTTCCAGTGCGGCTACTGCACCCCCGGGCAGCTCTGCTCGGCCGCCGGGATGCTGGCCGAGCGCGGGCCCAGCGCCGTCACCGAGGACCTGACCGCCGAGCCCGAGCTGACCGCCGGGGAGATCCGCGAGCGGATGAGCGGCAACCTGTGCCGGTGCGGCGCCTACCAGGGCATCGTGGCCGCGATCGCGGAGGTGGCGCGGTGAAGGCGTTCGAGTACACGCGCGCCGCCGACCCGGCCGCCGCGGTGGCGGGTTTCCGGCCCGGCGACATGTACCTGGGCGGCGGCACGAACCTGGTGGACCTCATGCGGCTCGGCGTGGCCGAGCCCGAGCGCCTGGTCGACGTCAGCAGGCTGCCGCTGGACCGCGTCGAGGCGGCCGGCGACGGGCTGCGCGTCGGCGCGGCCGTGCGCAACAGCGACCTCGGCACGCACCCGCTGGTGCTGGCCCGCTACCCGATGCTCGCCAGGGCCGTGCTGTCGGGCGCGTCCGGGCAGATCCGCAACCTGGCGACCGTCGGCGGCAACCTGCTGCAGCGCACCCGCTGCCCGTACTTCCAGGACGTCTCCAAGCCGTGCAACAAGCGGCGGCCGGGCTCCGGCTGCCCGGCCATCCCCGGCGACCACTCCCACCTGGCCGTGCTCGGCCACTCGGAGGCGTGCGTGGCCACGCACCCGTCGGACATGGCGGTGGCGCTGGCCGCGCTCGACGCCCGCGTGCACGTGACCGGCCCGGCCGGCTCGCGCGTGCTGCCGATGCCCGGCCTGCACCGGCTGCCCGGCGACGAGCCCGAGCGAGACACCGTGCTGGAGCCCGGCGAGCTGATCACCGCCGTGGAGCTGCCGCCCCCGCCGCCCGGCCGCTCGGCCTACCTCAAGGTGCGCGAGCGCGCCTCGTTCGCGTTCGCGCTGGTGTCGGTCGCCGCCGCGCTCGACGTCGGCGCCGACGGCATCGTCACCGGCGTCCGGCTCGCGCTCGGCGGCGTCGCCCACGCGCCCTGGCGCGCCGCCCGCGCCGAGGCCGCGCTGCTCGGCGCCCCCGCCGGCGAGGAGTCCTACGCCCGCGCCGCCGAGGCCGAGCTCGACCAGGCCAGGCCGCTGCCGCGCAACGCCTACAAGGTGCCGATGGCCCGCAACGTGATCGTGCGCGCGCTGAAGGAGCTGACCCCGTGAACCGTGTCGAAGGCCGGGACAAGGTCACCGGCCGAGCCCTCTACGCCGCCGAGTACCCCGTGGACGGCGTCGCCCACGCCTACGCCGTCCAGTCCGGGATCGCCAAGGGCCGCGTCACCGCGATCGACGCCGAGGCGGCCCGCGCGATGCCCGGCGTGCTGGCCGTGCTGTCCAGCGACGACCCGCCGGACCTGGCCGGCGACGCCGACCCCGAGCTGCGCCTGTTCAGCAGCCGGGACGTCGCCTACCGGGGGCAGATCGTCGCCGCCGTCGTCGCCGACACCTACGAGAACGCCCGCGCCGCCGCCCGTGCCGTCCGCGTCACCTACGCGGCCGAGCCGCACGACGTGCTGCTGCGCGCCGACCACCCCGGCCTCTACCGGCCGGAGAAGGTCAACCCGGCCTTCCCCGCCGACACCGTGAAGGGCGACGTGACCGCCGGGCTCGACGGCGCCGCCGTCACCGTGGACGTCACCTACAGCACTCCGCCGCTGCACAACAACCCGATGGAGCCGCACGCCGCCCTGGCCGTCCTGGACGGCGACCGGCTGACCGTCTACGACTCCACCCAGGGCGCCGCCGCCGACCGCGACACCATCGCGCGCACGCTCGGCCTGCCGCCGGAACGCGTGCGCGTCGTGTCGCGGCACGTCGGCGGCGGCTTCGGGTCCAAGGGCACCACCCGGCCGCACGCGATACTCGCCGCGCTCGCCGCCCGCGCCACCGGCCGCCCGGTCAAGATCGCGCTCACCCGGCAGCAGCTCTTCGACGTCACCGGCTACCGCACGCCCACCATGCACCGGCTGCGCCTCGGCTGCGACGCGACCGGCCGGCTGACCGCGCTCGACCACGAGGTGCGCGTGCAGAGCTCGACGCTCGTCGAGTTCGCCGAGCAGGCCGCCGTGCCCGCCCGCACCATGTACGCCACGCCGGCGCTGCGCACCGCGCACCGGCTGGTCCGCCTGGACGTCGCCAGCCCCTCGTGGATGCGCGCCCCCGGCGAGTGCCCCGGCATGTACGCGCTGGAGTCGGCGATGGACGAGCTGGCCGTGGCCGCCGGGATCGACCCGATCGAGCTGCGCGTGATCAACGAGCCGGACGCCGAGCCGGAGGGCGGGCTGCCGTTCAGCTCCCGCAACCTGGTGGCCTGCCTGCGCGAGGGCGCCCGCCGGTTCGGCTGGGAGGGGCGCGACCCGGCGCCCGGGGTCCGGCGCGACGGCCGCTGGCTGGTCGGCACCGGCGTCGCCGCCTCCACCTACCCGGCCATGACCAGGCCCTCCCAGGCCACCGCCACCGCCGAGGACGGCGCCTTCGTGATCAGGCTCGCCGCCGCCGACATCGGCACCGGCGCCCGCACGGCGCTCACCGCCATCGCCGCCGGCGCCCTCGACGTGCCCGCCGGCCGGGTGCGGGTCGAGCTCGGCGACAGCGACCTGCCCGCCGCGCCGCTCGCCGGCGGCTCGATGGGCCTGGCCTCGTGGGGCTCGGCCGTCGTACGGGCCTGCGAGGAGCTGCTGCGCGACGGGAAGCACGGCGCCGCCGACACCGCCGGGGAGGCGGGGAGGGGCGGCGACTACGCCAGGCACGCGTTCGGAGCGCAGTTCGCCGAGGTGCGCGTCGACCCGGACACCGGCGAGGTGCGGGTGCCGAGGCTGCTCGGCGTGTTCGCCGCCGGCCGCGTCATCGACCCCGACCTGGCCCGCTCCCAGTTCGTCGGCGGCATGACGATGGGGCTGGGCATGGCGCTCATGGAGGAGAGCGTCACCGACGCGGAGTTCGGCGGGTTCGGCAACCACGACCTGGCCCAGTATCACGTCCCGGCGTGCGCCGACGTGCCGGACGTGCGCGCGTACTGGATCGACGAGGACGACCCGCACCTCAACCCGATGGGCGCCAAGGGCATCGGCGAGATCGGCATCGTCGGCACGGCCGCCGCCATCGGCAACGCGGTCCACCACGCCACCGGCGTCCGGGTCCGTGACCTGCCGATCACCCCGGCCAAGCTGCTGGCGGGGTTTTGACCCGCTTCCTCAAGGAAGAGGAGATCCCCGGCAGGCGCGAGGTCAGGGAGGGCGGGTATGGAACAGGTGCCGGAGCAGGACAGGGAGACCCGGCAGGAGCGGGCCGACCGTAATTTCGTCGAGCTGCTGCAGGGCGCCCGCGTGGCGGTCACCGGGGTGCAGGTGCTGTTCGCGTTCCTGTTGACGGTGCCGTTCTCGCAGGGGTTCGTCCGGCTGAGCGCGTTCGACCGGTGGCTGTTCTACGTGGCGCTGGTCAGCGCGGCGATCGCGTCGATCTGCTACATCGCGCCCGCCAACCAGCACCGGGTGCTGTTCCGGCAGGGCATGAAGGAGCGGCTGGTGCGGCGCTCCAACTTCTACGGGATCGCCGGGGCGCTGGCGCTGGCCATGTCGATGACGGCGGCGACGATGCTGGTCGTGGACTTCCTGTTCGACTCGGCGCTCGCCTGGGGCACGGCGGGGGTCGTCGCGGCGCTGGCGGCGTGGGCGTGGTTCGCCCAGCCGGCCATCGACCGGCACAACTCCAACGGGGACGACGGCGGGTCTCAGCGCCGCTCCCGGCCCGGCGCGGGGGAGTGATCGGGCGGCAGCGCGGTGCCGTCGTCGTCCTCGGGGGCTCGGCGGCGGTGGGCCGCCCTGGCGATCACGTACGCGGCCACCGACACCGTGATCACCTGGGACACGCCGACGATCAGCAGCGGCCCGGCGAGCCACAGGGTGGGCTCGCGCAGCCACATCGCCAGCAGCACCAGCAGCACGCTCAGCACCTGCGGCTTGGTGCCGGCGTGCATGCGGTCGAGGGTGTTGCGGAAGCGCATCAGCCCGGCCCCCGCCGACAGTGCCAGCACCGCCCCGGTGAGCAGGCACGCGGCCGCCGCCACGTCCAGCACGCTCACCGCGACCGGCCGGGGAAGAAGCGGGCGATCGACACCGACCCGACGAACCCGAGCAGCGACAGCACCAGCAGGATCGGGACGTCCGAGTAGTCGTCCGTGACCGCCGCGAACGCGCCCAGCCCGCACATCGCCAGCGACGTCAGCACGTCCAGCGACACCGCCCGGTCCAGCATCGACGGCCCGCGCGCCACCCGGTAGAGCGCCGCAGCGGCCCCGCAGGCGAGCAGCGCCAGCGTCACCACATAAACCGCAGTCATCCCAGCTCCTCCCGGTCGGCCGAGGTGCCGAACGCCCGGACGATGCGCGACTCCAGCCCGGCCACCTCCGCCCGGCCGATCTCGTCCAGGTCCCCGCGCCGCCCCAGCAGGTGCAGCACCAGCTCGCGCCGCTCCGGCAGGTACTCCAGCACCAGGCTCCCCGGCACGGTCGACACCGCCACCATCACCATCATGATCATCGACTCGGACGAGGTGCGCAGCGGCGCCCGGACCACGCCCGTCGGCGGCGGCCCCGGATGCAGCACCCAGAACACCACCCGCACCGTCGAGGTCACCAGGTCCAGCCCGAACCACGCCGCGAACCGCACGAAAGCGACCGGCCACAGCCGGATGCCCGGGTCGAGCACCGGCAGCGGCAGCAGCCACACCACCAGAGCCCCCGCCACCACCCCGCCCGCCAGCGTGAGCGGCGACACGCTGCCCCACAGCATCACCCAGACCAGCGTCAGCCACGCCACCAGCGGCACCGGCACCGGCCTGCCGAACACCCTCGGCGTGAGCAGCCTCGACGTCACTCGCCCCTCCCCAGCACGGCGGAGACGTACGGCCCCCGGGACATGAGCTCGGCGGCGGCCCGGTCGGTCAGCGCCGACAGCGGCCCGGCGAGCAGCGTGTACGACAGCCCGAGCACCACCAGCGCCGCCGTGGACCCGACGAGCGTCAGCGGCATCGTGGTCGTGGTCACCACCGGGTCCTCGCCGGTGGACTCGTCGCTCTCCACCACCGTCCCGGTGACCGACGGCTCCGGCGCCCGCCAGAACGCCTTGCCCCACACCTTGGCCACCGCGTACAGGGTGAGCAGGCTCGTCGTCAGGCTGCCCGCGACCAGCAGCAGCGCCAGCGGGCTGCCGTCGGCGAGCCCGGCCTGGATGAGCGCCAGCTTGCCCTGGAAGCCCGACATGGGCGGGATGCCCGACAGGTTCAGCGCCGGGATCAGATACAGCAGCGCGATCAGCGGCGTGGCCGTCATCAGCCCGCCCAGCCGCTCCACCCGCGTGGTGCCGGCCCGCCGCTCGATCAGCCCCGCCACCAGGAACAGCCCGGTCGTGACCGTGATGTGGTGCACCACGTAGAAGATCGCCCCGCTGAGCCCCTGCACGGTCGACAGCGCCACCCCGAACACCATGTAGCCGATGTGGCTGACCAGCGTGAAGGAGAACACCCGCTTGATGTCGGTCTGCGCGACCGCGCCCAGCACCCCCACCAGCATCGTCGCCAGGGCCACCCACATCAGCAGCGTCGCCACCGGCCCGCCGGGGAACAGCAGCGCCTCCAGCCGGATGATCGCGTACACGCCGACCTTGGTGAGCAGCCCGGCGAACACCGCGGTCGCCGGGGCGGGCGCCGTCGGATAGGAGTCCGGCAGCCACGCCGACAGCGGGAAGATCGCCGCCTTGATCGCGAACGCGAGCAGCAGCGTCAGCTCGATCAGCAGCTTCACGTGCGTGTCCAGCGGCCCGAACCGCTCGGCGAGCTGCGCGAACGACAGCGTCCCCGTCGCCGCGTACGTGACGGCCAGCGCGATGAGGAACAGCATCGACGAGGCCAGCCCCATCACCGTGTACGTGGCCCCCGCTCGGATGCGCGACTGGGTGCCGCCGAACGTCAGCAGCACGTACGAGCCGCTCAGCAGCATCTCGAACGCCACGAACAGGTTGAACAGGTCACCCGACAGGAACGCGTCCGCCACCCCCGCCACCATCACCAGGAACGCCGGATTGAAGATCGCCATGGGCGCGTCGTGCTCCTGGTCGGCGTACGCGCCGCCCACCGCGTACACCATCACGCACAGCGTCACCAGCGTCGAGACCACCAGCATCAGCGTCGACAGCCGGTCGGCCACCAGGCAGATGCCCAGCGGCGACTCCCAGCCGCCCAGCTCGGTGACCACCGGCCCGTGAGCGTCCACCTCCACGAGCAGCACCAGCGACACCACGGCCGTGATCGTCAGCGTCACGATGCTGATGAGCGACTGCAGATGGCGCAGCCGCGCGCCGATCGCCAGCTTCACACCGGCCGCCAGCAGCGGCAGCAGCACCGGCACCGCGACGAGGCTCTCCATCAGTCGTCGCCCTCCAGCTCCGGGTCCAGCGCCAGCGCCTGCCGCGCCCGCTCCTGCCGGATGGCGTGCCGCATCAGCCGCAGCGCCTCGCGCCGCCGCAGCCGCAGCCGCCGCCGGGCCTCCTTCTCCGTGGGCCGCTGCACCCGCTCCTCGGCCAGCAGCCGCCGGTACTCCTCCTGCCTGCGCCGCACCGCCTCGCTCAGCTCGCCCGCCCGCGCGCGCAGCCGCACCCGCCGGTCCTCGGTGTCGTCCTGCACCTCGTCGCTGCCGGTGAGCTGCCACGACCGGTGCACCATCGCCAGCAGGAACGCGGTCACGCCCAGCGTGATGACGATCGCGGTCAGCACCATCGCCTGCGGGAGCGGGTCGGCCATCTCCTCCTGCGGGAACCGGCCCAGGATCGGCGGGCTGCCCGGGCTGCCGCTGGAGGTGACGATGAGCAGGTTCACCCCGTTGCCCAGCATCACCACGCCGGCCAGCAGCCGGACCAGGCTCCGCTCCAGCATCAGCGTCACCCCGGTGGCGATCAGCACCCCGGAGGCGGCGAACGGCAGCAGCGGGATCGTCACGAGGCGTTCTCCTTCTCGATCTGACGGTCGAGCTCGGCGCCCAGCGCGCGCAGCACGTCCTGCACCATCCCGATCACGGTCACGTACACGCCGAGGTCGAACAGCAGGTTCGTGGACAGGTGCAGGGTGCCGAGCAGCGGCACCGTCACGTCGGCGGCCAGCATCGTCAGCGCCGCGCCGCTCGACAGCAGCCCTGCCAGCGCGGTGCCGGTCGACAGCGTCAGCCCCGCGCCCAGCAGCACGCCCGCGTGCACCGGCACCGCCGCCGCCAGCTCGTACCGGCCGCCCGCCAGGTAGCGCACGGTGATCGCCAGCCCGGCCACGATGCCGCCCGCGAACCCGCCGCCCACCAGGCTGTGCCCGACGAGCAGCAGGTAGACCGACAGCACCAGCACCGTGTGGAACGTCAGCCGCGCCGCCACCTCGAACGCCAGCGCCCGCTCCCCCCGGGGCAGCGCCGAGCTCAGCCAGTGCGGCCGCCCCGGCGGCCGGGCCGTGCCGCCCTCGTCCCGCTCGATCGTGTACGAGGTGCGCCGCAGGAACACCAGGCTCGTGACGCCCAGCGTGAGCACGACGAGCACGGTGCTCTCGCCCAGCGTGTCCCAGGCGCGGATGTCCAGCAGCAGCGCGCTGACGATGTTGTGCGCCCCGGCCCGCTCGGCCGCCCCCGCCATCAGCCCGCCGACGGGCTCGGCCTGCCGCGCCTCCATCGCCAGCATCCCCGCGCCCGCCGTCACCGTCCCCACCACCAGCCCGATCGCCAGCCGGAACGGGAAGCGCAGCCGCGCCTGGACCGGCTCGATCGGCAGCCGCCGCAGCACCAGCGCGAACACCACCAGGCTCAGCGTCTCGGCCAGGAACTGCGTCAGCGCCAGGTCAGGAGAGCCGTGCGCCAGGAACAGCAGCGCCGTCCCGTACCCGGTCAGCCCGGTCACCACCGCGAGCAGCACGTACGCGCGCGCGGCCAGCGCCAGCGCGGCCGCCGCGACCATCAGCACCACGACGAACGGCTGCTCCGGCTGCTGCCAGGCGACGATCCGCAGATCCAGGTCCGGCGGCGTCACGTACAGGAAGGAGAACAGGCCGAGCGCCGCCACCGACGCCAGCGTGATCAGCAGGTAGTCCGGCACCGAGCCGCGCTGGACGATGCCGGTCGTCTGGATCGCGAACAGGTCCAGCCGCCGCATCACCGTCCAGAACAGCGTGGCCGAGTCGGCGAACTGCAACGCCGCGCCGATCCGCGCCACCGGCCGCCGCGCCCAGAACAGCAGCCCGCCCACGGCGAAGATCAGCAGCGACAGCAGCAGCGGCACCACCGCGCCCGTCCACAGCGCCAGATGCGTGCCGTGCCCCGCGTCACGGAAGGAGCCCGTGTAGCCCGACACGGCCGCGTCGTACACGCCCGCCAGCGGCGCCAGCGCCAGCCCCAGCGCCGACAGCAGCGCCGCCGGCGCGAACATCGCCGCCGGCGTGCGATGCGCCCGCGACGGCCGCAGCCCCCGCTTCGTGCCGAACGCCCCCCACAGGAACCGCAGCGTGTACGCGACGGTCAGCGCCGAGCCGGCCACCACCCCCGCCAGCGCCAGCGTGTCGAAGGTCTCCCACGTCAGCAGCGACTCCAGCGCCGCCTCCTTCGCCACGAACCCCACCAGCGGCGGCACCCCCGCCATCGACGCGCCCGCCAGCACCGCCGCCGCGCACAGCCACGGCGCCGACCGCCACAGCCCGCTCAGCCGGTTCAGGTCCCGCGTGCCCGCCGCGTGGTCCACCGCGCCCACCACCAGGAACAGCGCCGCCTTGAACAGCGCGTGCGCCAGCAGCATCGCCACCCCGGCCAGCGCCGCGTCCCGGGTGCCCATCCCGAACAGGATCGTCAGGAAGCCGAGCTGGCTCACCGTCCCGTACGCGAGCAGCCGCTTCAGATCCGTCTCCCGCAGCGCCCGCCAGCCGCCCAGCACCATCGTCAGCACGCCCAGCGGCACCGCCACCGCCCGCCACACCGGCACGTCCCCGAACGCGGGCGCCAGCCTGGCCAGCAGGTAGACGCCCGCCTTGACCATCGCCGCCGCGTGCAGATACGCCGAGACCGGCGTCGGCGCCGCCATCGCCGCCGGCAGCCACGTGCTGAACGGGAAGATCGCCGACTTCGCCAGCGCCCCCGCCAGCACCAGGACCAGGCCCGCCGCCACCGGCCCGCCCCGCGGCGGGTCCGCCACGATCGCCGAGAGCCGGTACGTGCCCGCCGCCTGCCCGATCACCACGAACCCGGCCAGCATCGCCAGCCCGCCCAGCGTCGTCAGCGTCAGCGCTTTCATCGCCGCCCGCCTGCTCGCCCGGCTCTCCGGGTCGTAGCCGATCAGCAGCCACGAGAAGACCGTCGTCAGCTCCCAGAACACGTACAGCAGGAACAGGTCGTCGGCCATGACCAGCCCCAGCATCGCCCCCGCGAACGCCAGCATGAACCCGCCGAACCTGGACAGCCCCGCCTCGCCCGCCGGGAAGTAGCGCGAGCTGTAGACCATGACCAGCAGCCCCACCCCCGTCACCAGCGCCATCATCAGCAGGCCCGGCTCGTCGGCGCGGAACGACAGCGACAGCCCCAGCGCCGGCGCCCACGACGAGCTCGACACCTCCGGCACCCCCGAGGCCAGCACCCACAGCGAATAGCAGAAGCCGGCCGCCGGAGCCAGCGCGAGCAGCGGGAACGCGTCCCTCCCCAGCAGCCGGGTCAGCCAAGGAGCGCAGAGGGCGGCTGCCGCGTGCAGGATGAGCAGCGACTCCATGGTCTCCTCGGGACAGGCGTGGGCACTTCCCCCAATCTCCCGCCTGCCGGACCCGGCACGGAGCAGGCGCGACCCGGGTTGACCGGAACCTCACCAGCCCATGAACATGCCGCCCACAGCCACGGGTATCGGGAGGGGCACGACAACAGGGGGAGAAGCGCCATGTCCGAGCAGAACCGCCCCGTCGAGGGCGAGCACAAGTACGAGCAGGAGATCGGCTCCACCGGCGAGCACGAGGAACGGCCCGGCCGCAGCCTCATCACCACCGACCACGACGTGATCCGCAAGTGGGCCGACGAGCGCGGCGCCCGCCCCGCCACCGTCCCCGGCACCGAGCACGACGGGCGGGCCGGGGTGCTCCGGTTCGACTTCCCCGGCTACGGCGGCGACGACCTGGAGGAGATCTCCTGGGACGACTGGTTCCGCACCTTCGACGAGCGCGGGCTCAACTTCATCTACCAGGAGCACAAGAAGGACGGCAAGCAGAGCAACTTCTTCCGGCTGGAGAACCCCGGCCGCGAGGACGCCTGACCGCTGCGCCTGGCCGCTGCCCTCAGCCCGCTGCGCCTGGCCGACGCGCCTCAGCCCGCGTCGGTGACCCGGCGGCCCACCTCGTCCGCCAGCCGGCGCAGCGCGTCCTCCAGCATGGCCTGCACCTCGTCGGCCCGGTCACGCGAGGTCTTCTCGCCCGGCTCGTCCATGAGCGAGATGTGCACGGTCACCTCACTGGCGCCGCTCTGCCCGTCGGCCACCTGCAGCCAGCCGGCGTAACCAGGGTGGTCCCGGCCGCCCCACTCCACCCGCAGCTGGTCCGGCGAGGCGCTGAACAGGCCCTCGTGCCTGCCCTCGCCGGGCACCACCTCGCCGCCCGCCTCCAGCGTGTTCGGCCCGCTGTCGCGCACCCACAGGCCGTGCGGCAGCCACCGGTTCACCATCGAGACGTCCGACGCGATCCCGTACACCAGCGTGCTGTCCGCCGGCATCCCCCGCGTGGCCTCGTACTCCGCCATGACCGACCCCCGTTCCCCATCCCGTGCCCGACCGCCTGCCCGCCCGCCCCCACCCCAAACCGCCCGCCCACCGGCCCGACCTACCCGGCACGCTCCGTACGGGCAGCGTCCGGCCAGGGTCCGGGCGGGGTGCGCGGCACGAGCGGCGGCGCGCCGCACGGGTGCGGGCAGGGAGGCGGGACACTCGGGCGGCGGCGCGGGAGGTGGGGGCGGCGTGGCACAGTGAGGCCATGCCCGACCCCCTTCCCCCGATCGCGCCGGGCCGCGCCGAGGTGCGCGAGCTGCTGCGCCGCGCCGCACGGCTGCTCGGCGAGGCCGGCGCGCTGCGGCAGGAGCACGACGCCGCCCGCCAAGCCGTGCACGCCGCCCTGTCGGTGCTGCGCGGGCGCCAGGCCAGGACGGGGCTCGGCGCCATCCCGATCAGCAGGCTCAGGGACGCGACCGGCGGCCGGCTGCGGCTCGGCGCCCTGGAGTCCGCCGGTTACGCCACGGTCCTCGACGTGCTGGACGCGACCCCGTACGAGCTCCAGCGCGTCCCCGGCATCGGCCCCCGCACGCAGGCGCAGGCGCACGCCGCCGCCCGCGAGATCGCCCGCGCGGCGGAGGCGGCCGAGACCGTCCACATCGACGTCGAGCGGCAGGACCCCGAGACCACCGCGCTGCTCACGGCCCTCCACCGGCTCGTCGCCGCCGGCCCCGACCTCCCCCGCGCCCGCCGCACCGCCGACGCCCTCACCGGCATCCCCACCGGTACCCCCATCGGGCCCTCCAACGCCACCACCGGCACCGGCCCGGCCGACGCTGCGGGGCCCGCCCCCTCCACCGTCGGCCCTGGGGGGTTCGTCGGTCCTGGGAGGCCCGCCGGTCCCGGGGTCGCGGCCGGCGGCACCGGCGCCTCCTCTGGTGTCGCCGGAGGGCTGGGGGAGCTGGTCTCGGTGGCGCGGCCGGCCGCGAGCTGGTGGCGGGGATTGGTCGCGGGCGGGCGGCGGCGGGCGGCGGCCACGGAGGCCGTGCGGAGGATCGGCGGGCTGCTGGAGGGCGAGACCGAGACGCGGCTGCTGATCAACCAGGCCACCGCCGACCTGCTCCGCCCCGCGCTCGGCGGCATGGAGGCGTGGATCGACTACGAGCTGCGCGCCGCCGAGTATCACAACCTGCTGGCCGAGCTCGCCGCCGTGGAGCCGCGCGACCGCGCCGCCGCCGAGGGGTTCCTGCCCGACGACCTGTCGGCGCGCGTGCGCGGGCAGGAGCTCGACGACACCCTGCTGCGCGTCTCGCTCCGCGGCTACCAGGCGTTCGGCGCCCGGTTCGCGCTCGCGCAGCGGCGGGTCGTCCTGGGCGACGAGATGGGGCTCGGCAAGACCGTCCAGGCCATCGCGGCGCTCGCGCACCTGGCCGCCCGGGGGGAGACGCGCTTCCTCGTCGTCTGCCCGGCGAGCGTCCTGGTCAACTGGGTGCGCGAGGTGGAGACGCGCAGCACGTTGCGCGCCTACCGGCTGCACGGCGGCGAGCGCGCCCTGGCCGAGGCGGAGTGGGCCGAGCGCGGCGGCGTCGCGGTGACGACGTTCGAGGGGCTGCGGCGGCTCGACGGCGAGCGGGCCGGGGGTGGGCCGCCGGTCGGCATGCTCGTGGTCGACGAGGCCCACTACGTGAAGAACCCGGAGGCGCGGCGCTCGCTGGCCGTCGCCGCCTGGTGCGCCCGCGTGGAGCGGGTGCTGTTCGTCACGGGGACGCCCATGGAGAACCGGGTGGAGGAGTTCCGGACGCTCGTCGGCTATCTGCAGCCGGGCGCGCTGGCCGGGCTGAGGGAGAGCGACGCGGTGGCGGGCGCGCGGGCGTTCAGGCGCGCGGTCGCCCCCGTCTATCTGCGGCGCAACCAGGAGGACGTGCTCACCGAGCTGCCCGACCTGGTCCACGTGGACGAGTGGGAGGAGTTCAGCGCCGCCGACGCCGCCGCCTACCGGGAGGCCGTCGAGGCGGGCAGGTTCATGGCCATGCGCCGCGCCGCCTACGCGGTGCCGGAGAAGTCGGCCAAGCTCGAACGGCTGCGCGAGCTCGTCGGCGAGGCCGCCAGCGGCGGGCACAAGGTCGTCGTCTTCTCCTACTTCCGCGACGTGCTCGCCGCCGTGGAGGGGGAGCTCGGCGGCTGCTTCGGGCCGATCTCCGGCAGCGTCCCGGCCGAGCGCCGCCAGGAGATCGTCGACGCGTTCGCGGCGGCGCCCGGCCACGCGGTGCTGCTCAGCCAGATCCAGGCCGGCGGCGTCGGCCTCAACCTCCAGGCCGCCTCCGTGGTGATCCTCTGCGAGCCGCAGATCAAGCCCACGCTGGAGAGCCAGGCCGTGGCCCGCGCCCACCGGATGGGCCAGGCCCGCCGCGTGCAGGCCCACCGCCTGCTGTCGCCCGACAGCGTGGACGAGCGCATGCTGCGGCTGCTGCACGCCAAGACGGCGCTCTTCGACGCCTATGCCCGCCGCAGCGAGCTGGCCGAGTCGACGCCCGAGGCGCTCGACGTGTCGGAGCGCGAGCTGGCCCGCCGCATCGTCGAGGAGGAGCAGCTCCGCCTGGCCACCGGCGGCCCGGCGGCTACGGACGCAGGCCCGTGAACAGGTCCTCCTCGTGCGACGGCGCGCTGACGCGGCTGAACACCCGGGTGAACGCCTCGTGCGAGAACGCCTGCTGCTGCGCCTCCTGAGGCATCTTCAGCAGGAAGATGTTCTCGCCCTGGCTCTCGTGCGAGCGCAGCGCCTTGAGCTTGCGCTCGGTGAACGCGGTGACGTCGACGACGGTCGTCACCAGCTCGTCGGGGGTGCCGAAGTCGTCGGACGGCTCGAAGTCGGTCTCCACGCCGCTGTCGCGCATCAGCTCGAACATGCGCTGGATCGCCGCGCGGGGGATGGCCGTGTGGTAGAGCTTGGCCGGGATGCCGGTCTTCTCGGCCGCCGCCATCGTGACGCGGTGCGTCTGCACGTGGTCGGGGTGGAAGTAGCCGCTGCCGCCGGTCTCGTCGTAGGTGACCACGACCTGCGGCCGGTAGCGCTCCATCAGCTCGCCCAGCCGGGCCGCCGCCACGTCGACCGCGACGTTGGCGAACGCCTCGGGGTGCTCGTTGGTCTCCCAGCCCTGCATGCCGGAGTCGCGGTAGCCGAGCAGCTCCAGGTGCTCCACCCCGAGGTGCTCGACCGACTCGCGCAGCTCGGCCAGGCGGCGCTCGGCGACCTCGTCGGCGTCGTGGCCGGGGTCGCCGGGCTTGACGCCGCCGGGGCCGTCGCCCTGCTCGCCGTTGGTGCAGGTCACCAGCACCGTGCGGATGCCCTCCTCGCCGTAGCGGGCCAGGACGCCGCCGGTGCTGAGGCATTCGTCGTCGGGGTGGGCGTGCACGACCATGAGGGTGAGCTGCTGATCCATGCCTGAGACCCTACTCGCCACGGCTGACAGAACGGCGCGCCACCACCGCCCGGCCGATGCCCGGATCGTCGCAGAACGCGCCGTCCACGCCCGCGTCGAGCAGCCGCGACAGCCAGCCCGCCACGTCGCCCGTCGCGCGCCCGTACACCGGGCTGGCCGGATCGCCGAGCCGGTGATCGGCGGGAAGCTGGGAGTTCTCGTTGCGGACGGTCCACACGTGCACGTCCAGCCGCCTGCGGTGGGCGTCGGCGACCAGCGTCGTGGGCTGCTGCAGCCTGCCGTCCGGGCCGACGGGGATGACGCGGCGGGTGTCGACGCCGATCCCGTCGGCGTAGCGGGCCACCTCGCGCAGCCCCTCGGGCGTCACCATGTCGTCGTAGGTGCGCCCGTTGCCCGCCGCCACCCAGTCGTACGGCGCGCCGCCGTACGTGATGAGCTGGATGAGCGGCAGCCGCGTGCGGCCGCTCAGCTCGCGCAGGTTCGCGGTCTCGAACGACTGGATGTACGCCTTGCGCACCCGGTGGCGCTCCAGCACGTCGAGCAGCGGCTCCTCCAGCGACAGGCCGATGGAGTCGAAGTAGCTCGGGTGCTTGGTCTCGGGGTAGACGCCGACGCCGTGCCGCCGCGCGAGGCGGACGACCTCCTCGAACGTGGGGATCTCCGCCAGCCCGTCGAACGCCGTGTTGCCCGGGCGCAGGTCGGGCACCCGCTCCTTGGCGCGCAGGGTCTTCAGCTCGGCCAGCGTGAAGTCCTCGGTGAACCAGCCGGTCACCGGGCGGCCGTCGATCGTCTTGGTGGCCCGCCGGGAGGCGAACTCGGGCCGGGCCGCCACGTCGGTCGTGCCGGAGATCTCGTTCTCGTGCCGGGCCACCAGGACGTGGTCCTTGGTGGAGACCAGGTCGGGCTCGATGTAGTCGGCGCCCAGGGCGATGGCCGTCTCGTAGGAGAGCAGCGTGTGCTCGGGACGCAGGGCGCTGGCGCCCCGGTGGGCGATGACAAGGGGGTCGTGGCCGCGGCGCTCGGCGGCGGCGGGAGTCGTCTGGAACACCACGACGGCGACCGTACCGCCGCACAGCACCGCCAGCACACCGGCGATCAACGCGCGCATCGTCATGCGCGCGACGTTAGAGCGCCGAGGTGGCCTGCGGGTTACGCGCCGGCGAACCCCGGCGCCCGCGCGGCGGGCGGCGCGTCACCAGGACGGTGACGAGCGCCAGCAGGAGCCAGCCCGCGATCAGCGCCACCAGAGCCGGCCAGCCCGCGTGCCCGTACACCGCCGTGCCGGCCGTGCCTCCGGCGCCGCTGCCCAGGTAGTAGCAGAGCGTGTAGAGGCCCGCCGCCCGGCCGCGCGCCCTCGGCGGCGCCTCGGCGGCCACCCAGGCGCTGGCCACGGTGTGCGCGGCGAAGAACCCGGCGGTCAGGATCGCGAATCCGGCGGCCACCACGGGCACCGCGTCCGGCAGCGTCAGGAGGGTCCCGGCGACCGTCGTGGCCAGCGCCGCGACGAGCGCGGGCCCGCGTCCCAGCCGGTCCACCAGCCGCCCGGCCGCCGCCGACGACACGGTCCCCGTCGCGTACGCCAGGAACACCAGCGACGCCACCGCCGGGGCCAGGTCGAGCGGCGGCGCGGTCAGCCGGAACCCGGCGGCGTTGTAGACGGCGACGAACGCCCCCATCCCCAGCGAGCCCGCCGCGCACGGCACGGCCATGCGCCGTATCCACCTCCGGTCCGGCGCGGGCCCGCTCCGCGCGGGGGCGGGCGCGGGCCGGACGGTGCGGGGGAGCGTGACGGCGGCGAAGACGGCGCAGGCCGCGGACACGCCCGCCACCACGAGCAGCGCCCCGTGCCAGCCCAGCGGCTCGGCCGTGAAGCCCGCGCCGAGCCGCCCCAGCATGCCGCCCACCGAGTTGCCCGCGATCATCGCCCCGACGGCCGCGGGCAGCCTGGCCGCCCCCACCTGGTCGGCCAGGTACGCCGCCGCCACGCCGGGGAACCCGGCGATCGCCACCCCCTGCAACACCCGCATGACCAGCAGCACCCGGTAGTCGGGAGCCAGCGGCAGCAGCAGCCCGAGCACCGCCGAGCCGATCACGGACCAAACGATGATCTTCCGGCGGTCCACCACCTCCGACAGCGCGGCCAGCGGCAGCACCGCCAGCGCGAGCGCCGTCGTGGCCACCCCCACCGTCAGCGAGGCGCTGCCGGGATCCAGCCCGTACGCCCCGGCGAGCTGCGGCAGCACTGCCTGGGGCGCGTACAGCAGGGCGAAGGACGAGACGCCCGCCGCGGCGACGGCGGCGCTGACCCGCCCGGTGCTCACGGGGGCGCGGAGATCGGTAACCACTCACCCGACGCTAAGCAAAGCTAACAAATACGTCCAATACCGGCATGAGCCATAATTCATACCGTGCTGGATGAATTGATGGACGAATCCGCCGACGCCCGGCTCGCCGCCACGCTCGCCCCCGCCCTCGCGCTGCTCGCCGCCGTCGCCGAGACCGGCCACGTCACCCGGGCCGCCGAACTCCTCGGCATCCCCCAGCCCACCGCCAGCAGACGCCTCTCCGCCCTCGCCGACGCCGTCGGCGCGCCCCTCGTCGTCCCCGCCGGGCGCGGCATCCGCCTCACCGCCGCCGGGCGCACCCTGGCCGCCTCCGCCGCCCGCGCGCTCGCCACCGTCGCCGCCGGGGTGAGGGAGGTGCGC
Organism: Nonomuraea sp. NPDC023979; assembly: GCF_040639085.1. Classification (NCBI taxonomy): domain Bacteria; kingdom Bacillati; phylum Actinomycetota; class Actinomycetes; order Streptosporangiales; family Streptosporangiaceae; genus Nonomuraea; species Nonomuraea sp. NPDC023979. Next base: position 189,797 of record NZ_JBEZZG010000014.1, on the reverse strand, counting down.
GAGGAGGCCGACCCCGGCAGCGGCCACGTCAGGCTCGGCTTCCTGCACCTGCTCGGCCGCTCCCTCGTGCCGGGCCTCATCCGGAGCTTCCGCCGCCGCCATCCCCGCGTGCGGTTCAGCCTCGTCCAGGGCTCGCGCCAGGACATGCTGCACGGGCTCCGCGAAGGCGACATCGACCTGGTGTTCGTCGCGCCGCTGCCCGACGGCGACCCCGCCCTGGCCTGCCGGGCGCTCACCGACCAGGAGCTCGTCCTGTCGGTGCCGCGCGCCCACCCGCTGGCCGGGCGCTCCAGCGTCCGGGCCGCCGAGCTGGCGGGGGAGGAGCAGATCATGCTGGAGCACGGGTACGGGCTGCGCCGGATCGTCGACGACCTGTGCGCCGCCGCCGGGTTCGAGCCCCGGATCGCCTTCGAAGGCCAGGAGTCCGAGACCGTGCGCGGGCTGGTGGCGGCGGGGCTCGGCGTCGCGATCCTGCCCGGCACCGGCCTGCCCGGCACCGGCCTGCCCAGTGCCGGACCCGTGCCGTCCGGGGTGGTCGAGATCCCGCTGTCGCCGCCGGTGTACCGGACGATCGGCGTCGCCTGGCGCGCCGGGGACCCGCTCACCCCGGTCGTCCGCGCCTTCCTCGACCACGCCCGCGCCCCCGCCCCGCAGCCCTGATCTTCCGGGCATCTCAGGCCAAGCCGGGCCTGGGTCGTGCGGGCGAGGGGCGGGCGCGGCACACTTGTCGGCCATGACGCATGACGGTGACGCGGGAGTGCCAGGGTCGCTGGCGAAGGTGCTGGCCGAGGTGGCGGCGGAACGGGCGGCGCAGGACGCGCGGTTCGGCATGCAGGCGCTGCCCGACGGCACCGGTGGCGCGGCGGCGGCCGAGGCGGCCGGCGCGGCGCGGCGGGAGACGGACGAGGCGGCCCGCGACGGCGCGCTGACCTGGCGGCACATCCTCATGGAGGAGGTCCTGGAGGCGGCGGCGGAGAGCGACCCGGAGCCGCTGCGCGCCGAGCTGGTGCAGGTGGCGGCGGTGGCGGTCAAGTGGCTCCAGGCCCTCGACCGCCGCGACGGCCCCGCGACCGAGCCGGGCCGCGGGGCGGGAGCCGCTGCGGGCCCGGCGCCCGACCGGTTCCGGGCGATCGTGGACGTGCACGTGATGCTCGTCCGCGACGGCCAGGTGCTGCTGGGCAGGCGGTCGGGCACCGGCTACGCCGACGGGCTGTGGCACCTGCCGTCGGGCCACCTGGAGGCCGGCGAGTCGGTGGTGGCCGCCGCCGTGCGCGAGGCGCGCGAGGAGACCGGCGTCGTCATCGACCCCGCCGACCTGACCTTCGCGCACGTCATGCACCGGGCGCCCGACCGCGTCGGCCTCTTCTACGCCGTCACCCGCTGGCGGGGCGAGCCGCGCAACGCCGAGCCGCACAAGTGCGCGGAGGTCGCCTGGTGGCCGCTCGACCGGCTGCCGGAGGACACCGTCGACTACCCGGCCGCCGCGATCGCCCACATCCGCGACCGGGTCCCGTTCGCCCTGCACGCCTGGTAGCGACCGCCGCCCCGCGCAGGTCAGAACCCCGCGCTGTCAGAACCCGCGCTGTCAGAACGCCTCGCGCAGCTCCCGCTTGAGCACCTTGCCGCTGGCGTTCTTGGGCAGCGCGGTCACGAACTCCACCCGCTTGGGCGTCTTGAACGGCGCCAGCCGCTCCCGCAGGAAGGCGGTCAGCTCGGCGGAGGTGAGGCTCGCGCCGTCGCGCAGCACAACGGCGGCGGTGACGGCCTCGATCCACCGCTCGTCCGGCATCCCGAACACGGCCGCCTCGGCCACGGCGGGATGCTGGTAGATGGCCTCCTCGACCTCGCGGCTGGCGACGTTCTCGCCGCCCGACTTGATCATGTCCTTCTTCCGGTCGACGACCGACAGGTAGCCGTCGGCGTCCATCACGCCCAGGTCGCCGCTGTGGAACCAGCCGCCCCGGAACGCCTCGGCCGTCTTGTCCGGGTCGTTCCAGTAGCCGAGCATGGCGTGCGGGCTGCGGTGCACGATCTCGCCCACGACGCCGGGCGGCACGGGCTCGTCGTTGTCGTCGACGATCCGGGTCTCGACGTTGAGCGCGGGGCGGCCCGCCGAGCCGAGCCGGGTGAGCTGCTCGTCCGGCCCGAGGATGGTGGCGACGGGCGCCATCTCGGTCTGGCCGTAGAAGTTGAACAGCCGCACCTGGGGCAGCCGCGCGGCGATCTCCTTGAGCACCTCGACGGGCATGATGGAGGCGCCGTAGTAGCCCTTGCGCAGCGACGACAGGTCACGGCGGTCGAAGTCGGGGTGGCGCAGCAGCGCGATCCACACGGTCGGCGGGCAGAACAGCTTGGTGGCCCGCTCGCTCTCGATGGCGGCCAGGATCGCCGCCGGGTCGGCGCCGGGCAGCACGATGTTCGTGGCCCCGAGGTAGACGCCGGGCGTCAGGAAGCAGTGGAGCTGCGCGCAGTGGTAGAGCGGCAGCGCGTGCACCTCCACGTCGGCGGCGCTCATCTCGCCGTCGACGACGCAGGTCACGTACTGGGCGATGAGGCTGCGGCTCGACAGCGCCGCGCCCTTGGGCCGCGACTCGGTCCCGCTGGTGTACATGAGCTGGATGGGGTCGTCGTCGCCGATCTCCGCGGCCGGCTCGGTGTCGTCGGCGTGGGCGGCCCAGTCGTCGAACGGCTCCCACCCGCCGGCCCGCCCGATGACGCCGCGCACCGTGACGCGCTCGCCCGCCGCCCGGGCGGCCACCGGCGCCAGCGCCTCCTCCACGAGCATCCCGGTCGCGCCGGAGTGCTCCAGGATGTACGCGACCTCGTCGGCGCCGAGCATGAAGTTGATCGGCACGGAGACGGCGCCCAGCCGGGCGAGGGCGAAGTAGGCGACCACGAAGGCGTGGTGGTTGTGCGAGAACAGCGCGAACCGGTCGCCCTTGCCGACGCCGCGGGCGGCCAGCGCGTTGGCGGTGCGGTTGACCGTGCGGTCGAGGTCGGCGTAGCTCTGCCGCAGGTCTCCGAAGACGATCGCGGTCTTGCCGGGGAAGCGGGCGGCCGAGCGCCGCAACAGGTCACCGATGGCATGCTGGCGAGAGGTCATACCGGCACATCCTCACTAGGCCCGAACTATGTTCGGTGATCCTAACCCTCAGCGCGCCCGGACCTCACGCAGATCCTTGACCAGGATGCGGCAGACGTCCGGCACCTGCTCGACCCGCCCGTCGGCCCGGTAGACGCGGCGCGTGGTCCGGACGGGCGGATGGCCCCACTCCCGATACCCGAGCCGTCCGTACAGCGAGCCGGCGCGGTCGTTGTCGAGGTCGACGCCGAGCGCCACCCGCGCGTGCCCGAGGTCGCGCAGCCACCCTTCGGCGGCCTCGACGAGCCGGGTGCCGATCCGCCGGTTGCGATGCTCCGGCAGCACCTCCAGGTGCGTCAGCAGGGGCACGCCCGGCAGCCGGTCGCGCAGCTCCGGCTCCTCGGCCGAGCCTAGCCACAGGTACACGTCGCCGACCGGCGTGAAGGCGTGCCACGCCACCAGCAGCACCCCGTGCCCCGCCCGCTGCCGCCGGAGCTGGGCGGCGAAGTACGGCCCCTGCCCCAGAGCGCGGACGAGCGCGGAGAGATCCCCATCAGAAGCCACCCTGATCCGGACATGACGCATGACTTCCACGATCAGGGGACGAAACGCCCCATCACAAGCTCACACCGGCAATCTGTCAGATGACGACGAAGGATCGGGCCGGGCTTCGGCAACTTTCGGCAGCCTCAGTTGCAGGTGCGGCGGGGCGTGACCGGGCGCGGTGAGCGCGCGCAGCGCCTCGCGCACGGTCCGGGCCGGGCGCAGGCACGTGACGAAGTCGCGCCAGACCTTCAGGTCGGCCCGCCAGGCGTCGAGGTAGCCCAGGCACAGCTCGGGCGTGATGAGCGTGAGGCGGCCCAGCGACGCCTTCAGCGCCTCCTCCATGCGCCGCCGCTCGCCGGGTTCGAGACCGGCGGCGGGGACGCGGTCGAGCACGCTGACGATGAAGCGGCGGCGCCTGGCCAGGAAGTCGACCCAGTGGGACCGGTGCGCGTCGGCGATCGTGCGGCCCTCGTCCAGCAGCCAGAAGACGCCTTCGGCGAGCACGTCGCCGAGCTCCTCGGTGCGGGCCCGGTCGGGGTTGCGGAACGGGTCGTAGCGGGCCTGGCGCACCTGGCCGGTGACGGCGAGCGGCCGTAGCCCGTCCGCTTCGAGCAGATAGAACCAGTCCTCGTTATAAATATCCGGAAAAAAGGCGATATTTCGGGTCGTCTCCACGGCGAGCGCCCCGCCCCCGACGAACGAGTCCTGCTTCCCGCCCACCGCCCGGTACGCATGGCACACCACGGAGTTGTCCGGGAACCCCCCGATGGACAGCCCCACGGCGGCGAACCGGTCGAGCAGCCCGGCGGCCCGCCGCAGGTCGTCAGGCGCGCTCACCTCGATGTCGTCGTCGAGGAAGACGATCCGCGCCCAGCCCAGCATCCGCGCCAGGGCCAGCGCCAGGTTGCGCTTGGCCGCCGTGTCGGTGCCCCGCCGGAAGATCCTCGGCAGCATCTGCGAGGTCTCGAAGCGGGGCAGCGTCAGCCCCTCGGCCCCGCCCACGTCGACGGCCACGACCTCCGCGCCGGGCGGCGCCATGGCCCGCACCTCGGCCGCCGAGGTCCACCTCCCGCTGCAGAGCGCGACCAGCGGGCAGCGCAGGTCCATCGACAGCCGCAGCGCGTGCGCCAGGTAGCGGCTGGGCCGTGCGGTCGGCACGACGACGGCGTCGATCCGGGCCGGTCCCACGGCCGCCCCCGGGGCCGGGAGCAGGTGCCTGTGGGAGCCGTGATGGTCCCCGGATCTCAGCGAAGGCTTCATGGATGGGCTTCACCGTTCGGGATGTGCGAGAAGGGATCGGAGCGGTCACTCCGGCCATTCGACGAGCCTCGACGCGGGGCTCGTCCAGTCGGGTGTGATCACCAGGTTGTTCAGGATGACGACGCGGCTCAGGATGGCGAACGAGGGGCTGTCGCCGAAGCGCTCGCGCAGGAACTCGGTGTTCCTGTCGCGGAAGACGCTGTCGGTGAGCGCCCGGACCACGCCCAGCGTGCCGCGCCCGTACATGCCGTTGCAGATCGTCAGCGTCCGCTCCTTGTTGAGCGGGCTGGGGCCCCGGTAGAACAGCGCGACGTCCTCCTCGAGCCGGCCGTCGGACAGCCGGGGGTGGAAGCGCTCGCTCCCGCTGTCGAAGTACGGGCCGTTCTCGCCCTTCCAGTCGTTGACCTGCTCGACGGGCAGGGAGAGCTGGTGGACGACGCCGGTCGTGATGTCGTTCCAGTCGACGCCGCCCAGGAGCACCAGGTGGGCGGTCAGGTCGTCGGGCTCCAGCTCGCGGGGCGTGCGGCGGCGCACCTCGCTGCCCGGGTTGCAGGCGCGGATGTGGCCGTGCAGCTCGAACAGGGCGTCGAGGTCGGCGTAGGTGTAGAGCTCGATGTAGTCGGGGTCCTCGGGCACGACGTAGGGCATGCGCGTTAACAGCTCCGGCGGCAGCCGGCCGCACACGAGCGTGATCTGCTGGCCGTCGTCGAACTGCCACGGGTTGCGCGTGGCGTGGAAGACCGTGTGGCCGGGCTCGCCGAGCGCGGCGGCGCGCAGCGTGAGCAGCTCGTGCAGCAGCTTCTCGCGCAGCCGCTGCTCCTCGGCGGTCAGCTCGTCCTCGCCGAGCCGGACGAGGTCGTCGCCGCGCAGCGAGCGGGGCGTGCAGAACAGGGCGGCGTAGACCTCCAGGCGGCCGGCCGGCGGGACCTTCGGCGCGGTGGAGGACTCCCACGAGGAGATGAGGGGGACGCTCACGTCGAGCGCGCGTGCCAGCTGGGGCTGGGTGACGCGGGTGCCCGGCCATTGCCGGGTGCGCAGCGAACGGAGCCGGCGTGCAAGGGCCGGACCGGAATCCGTCATGAGGACACCCCCCATCTGAACTTCAGTGTTTTCAGTAAACCTCTACTGATGCCCAGATGCGAGCACATTTTTCCTGTTCAGCGCCGGGTCGCGGATCGCAGGACAGTGGGAGGTCATTCTAGGCCAGGGGACCCTCACTCCGCACGGCGATTAGTGCGACTTTATCGGGGGAATGCAATCTTTAGGAGTTCGATGTAGATCTTCTGAAGGTTAACTGAAGTTTCTGCGAGGTCGTCCACGACCCCATCGGCGCTTCACACAACGGGACCCTACATGCTCGTCGCCACAGTCTTCCCCACCCCTGAGGGCATCGCGATGGCCAGCATGGTCTACGGCCTGCTCGCCATGCTCTCCGTCTGGACCCTGGTCTACGCCGTCCGGCAGATCAGGAAGGTCGTCACCACGCTGTTCCGCATGCTGCTCGTGCTGGTGTTCCTGGCCGCGCTCGGCCTGGCGGCCGTCGGGATCATCGGCCACGTCTGGCTCGCCTACGGGCTCGCCTGACCCGTCTCAGACGAGCCGGGCCAGCCGCCGGTAGGAGTCGAGCCGCTCCTCCAGGTCGTAGGTGTTCATCGTGACCATGACCTCGTCGGCCCCCGTGAGCTCGACGAGGTCGTGCAGCCGCATCGCCACCTCCCGGTCCGTGCCGTGGATCTGGCCCTTGCGCGCCTCCTCGAACAGCGCCCGCTCGCGTGCCGTCATCTCCAGCCGCATCACCGCGCCGGCCGGTTCGAGCGGCGGGAACGAGCCTTCGGTCCGCGAGCGCGCCGTCGCCCACGCCTCCGGCGCCTGAAGCAGCGCCGCCCGCTCGGCGCTCTCGCCGACCGCGACGTTCGCCGCCACCATCACGTACGGCCGCGCCGCCCAGGCCGAGGGGCGGAAGGCGGCGCGGTAGCGGCCGACCGACTCGCGCAGCTTCACGCCGCCCCCGCCAATCACCAGCGGCAGCCCGTGCCCGGCGGCCACGTCCGCGCCCGCCCCCATGGCCAGCACGAACGGCTGCGGGCGCAGCCCCTCGGCCGGCAGCGCGTGCACGCCCGGATGGACGTCCTGCTCGCCGGTGAAGAAGCCGAGCAGCTCCGCCAGCCGGTCGCCGAACGCGTCGGCGTCCTCCTTGCCGTGGCCGAGCGCCCGGCGGATGCCGCCGGTGAAGCCGACGGAGCGGCCCAGGCCCATGTCGATCCGGCCCGGGTACAGCGACTCCAGCACGCCGAACTGCTCGGCCACCACCAGCGGCCGGTGGTTCGGGAGCATCACGCCGCCGGTGCCGACCCGGATCCGGTCCGTGGCCGCCGCGACGGCCGCCGCCAGCACGGTGGGCGCCGAGCCGGCCACGCCGGGCACGCTGTGGTGCTCCGACACCCAGAACCGGTGGTAACCGAGCTCCTCGGCCTGCCGCGCGAACCGCACGGTCTCACGCAGCGCGGCCGAGGGGGAGTGCCCCTGCCGGACGAGGGAACGGTCGAGAATCGCGAGCCTGGTCATGTCAGGATGCAACGCGGCCAGGCCGGAAATGTTCCTACTCGCCGGAGCCGCCGGTCCTGGTGTAGGCGCCGACCGACCAGCGGACCGGGCGGTTGGTGGTCTCGCCCCACGCCGCCACCTCGCCGGTGATCACCAGGCGCTCGCCCTCGGGCACCTCGACCTCGGTGAGCGCGGCCGGGTACGCGCCCGACTCCCACACGCCGCAGTTCGCGCCGCCCGCCGGCTCCTCGTCGCCCACCCGGTAGGTGAACCGCATCCGCCGCGCCAGCTCGCCCGAGCAGAGCTGGTCGAGCGCGACCTTGCGGCCGTGGCCCTCGATCTCCAGCCGGACGACGGAGTCGCGCGGCCACACCCCGGAGGTGGACCCGGCCAGCTTCCACCCCTCGAACCGGGCCGGGAACTCCTTGACGGGCGCGGGGTCGGCCGGCTCGGCGGGCGGCGTCCACTCGTACACGCCGAGCGTCCAGGCGGCGGGGACCGCCTCGTCGCAGGCCGTCATCCCCGGGCCGCACACGCCGCTGCGGGTGGCGTCGAAGGTGATCTCGACCTGCCCGTCACCCTGGGAGACCACCAGCGGCAGCAGCTCCATCCGGGACGAGCACGCCCCGATCCGGGCGGACGGCGAGGGTGCGCGGCCGACGTACACCATCGGGGTGTTGTCCGCGCGCCCCTCGCCGTCGCACGCCACCGCCACGTCGAGCGGCCTGCCGGTGACCGGGACGGTCAGCGTCTTCTTCTGCTCGCCGGACCGGCCGATCGAGGTGACCGCGAGCCGCCGGTAGGCGGCGCCGTCGGGCGCGGTGAAGGACTCCGGCAGCTCCGGCCCCGGGGCGGTGGCGGCCGTCGTCCGCCCGCCCGGCGTGACAGTGTCCGGGAGCGCGCCTGGAAGCACCGCCGCGCCGGCGGCGACGGCCGCGGCGACGGCCACCCCCGTTGTGATCCGCCTGCGCCGCCGGGTCCTGCTCACCCGGGCCCGCACCTGGGCGAGCCGGGCCGGGTTCGCCGGCGGCGGCCCGTCGGCGCGCTCGCGCAGCAGGTCACGCAGATCCTGTACGGTCATCCCCGCAGCTCCTTCACGATCGACTCGTCCACCCGCAGTGAGGCCAGCGCCTTGGCGGTCTGGCTCTTGACCGTCCCTGCCGCGCAGCCCATCAGCTGGGCCACCTCCGTCACCGCCAGGTCCTCGTAGAACCGCAGCACGATCACCGCCCGCTGCCGCGCCGGCAGCCGGCCCACCGCCCGCCACAGTTCCTCCCGGCCGTCGGCGGGCGGGTCGAGCACCGCCACGTCCGGGATCGTGTCGCTCGGCAGCTCCCTGCGCCACCTCCTGCGCCACCACGACGTGTACGTGGTCACCAGCACCCTGCGGACGTACGACTCCGGCTCGTCGATGCCCGGCCAGGCGGACCACGCCTTGGCCAGCGCCTCCTGCAGCAGGTCCTCGGCGGTGCCCCAGTCGTGGGTGAGCAGGTAGGCGGTGCGTAACAGCCGGTCGGACCTCGCGCTCACGAAGTCCTGGAACATGGCCCTGTCTGCCACCGGTGCGCCTCCCCATCAGCTTGCTGACGGTACAGACGCATCGAGGCCTCGATCAGGTTGCCCCGGCGCGGCTCACGGTGAACGGCGACAGCTCGCCCAGCCCGCGCACCGACAGCCGGTCGACCGGCCGCAGCCGGAACGCCCGGTCGCCCTCCAGCTCCTCGGCCAGCTCCGGATCGGCCAGCATGGTGCCCGGCAGGGCCAGCGCGGTGAGCCTGCTGGCCAGGTTGACGGTGGTGCCGAACACGTCGCCCATCCGCCAGATGACCGGCCCGGCGGCCAGCCCCACCCGCAGCTCCGGCATGCCCTTGCCGCGGGCGTGCTCCTCCAGCAGCCGCAGCCCGATCTCGGTCGCGACGTGCGCCTTGTCGGCCACGAACAGCACCGAGTCGCCCAGCGTCTTGACGACCCGGCCGCCGCACGAGGTGACGGCGTCGGCGGAGCGGCCCTCGAACCTGTCGATCAGCGCGGCCAGCTCCGTCTCGGTGATCTGCCGGCTCAGCCGGGTGAACCCGACCAGGTCCGCGAACCCGACGGCCAGCCGTACGGTGCTCATGTCCTGGACGGCGAGCCGCCCGGCGGCGGCGGCGAGCTGGCGCTGCCAGGAGTAGACCAGCAGCCGCGCCAGGTCGGGCACCACCCGCTCGGCCCGGCGCCGCCACGCCTTGGGCCGCTCGGCCAGCGGCACCCCGGCCTGGTCGAGCGCCTCGGCGCCGATCTCCGCCTGCGACTCGGCCAGCCGGGCGGCGGCCCGGCCGAGCGAGCGGGCGATCAGCAGCACGTGGTCCTCGTCGTAGACGCCGTCGCTGACCATGCCGAGCAGCGTCTTGAGCGCCACCACGTCCGACTCGGTGAACTCGACGGCGTCGTCGGCCACGTTGGCGAAGCCGAGCGCCCGCCAGAACCGCCGGGCCTTGTAGACCGGCACCCCGGCCATCTCGGCGACCTGGTGACTGGTGTAGCGCCGGGGCTCGCGCAGGAACGCCTCGGCCACCCCGTCCCCATCCTCCTCAGCCACGGAAGTCACACTACCCCGCCCCCCTACTCCAGCAGGGCCCGCAGAGCGGCCCGCTCGCCGGCCGGCACGTAGCCGACGTAGTAGTCGTACATCGTGCGCCGCGACAGCCGGGCGGCCAGCGGCCCGTCACCGGCCCGGACGGCGGCCAGCACCTCCTCGTGGTGGCGGATGCTCTGCAGCATCAGCGCCTCCCGGTCGTCCGAGCCCGCGATCTTCCCGGCGATCAGCCCGAGCACGATCGACCGGACCACGTCGGTGCAGATCTGGATGAGCTTGTTGCGGCTGGCCCGCGCCACCGCGTCGTGGAAGGCCACGTCGGCGGCGCTGAACGCGTCGTAGCCCGCCCCGACCGCCTCGCGCATCCGGCCGATCGCCGCGTCCATCTCGGCCAGCTCGGCGTCGGTGCGCAGCCGCGCCGCCAGCAGGTTGGCCGAGGCGTCCAGCACCATCCTGAACTGCACCAGCTCGCCCAGCGACAGCTCGTCGACCCGGGCGAGCGTGGTCATCGACTTGTGTAATGCGGCGGGGGAGAAGGGCAGCACCTCCGCCCCGTTGGGATCGCCGGGCCGCGACCTGACCAGGCCGCGCGCCTGCAGCACCCGCAGCGCCTCGCGCACGGTGGACCGGCTGACGCCGAACTGCGCCATCAGCTCGCGCTCGCTCGGCAGCCGCGCGCCGGGCGGCAGTCCGCCGCTCTCGACGGCCTCCTCGATCTGCTCCACGATGCGCTCGTAGGCGCGTACGGTCCGCACCGGCTCGAAGCGTGGACCACCCATGTAAGCCCCCTTGACCCGAGCCGTCGCGGACTGGCAGTGTGCGTAGCCTACTGGTCAGACCAGTGCACTAGCCAGGAGGCTGAACAATGAGGCGAATCGGGACATGGATCGCCGTGGGCGGTCTCCTGCTGAGCGTAGCCGCCTGTGGCGGCGGGTCCGGCGGGTCCGGCGACGGCGGCACAGGCGGCACCGGCGGCGCCGGGGGCAAGGCCGAGGCGCTGTCGGTCGGGTTCGTGGCCGAGCCGGCCAACCTCGACTTCACCTCCACCGAGGGCGCGGCGATCCCGCAGGCGCTGCTGGTCAACGTCTACGAGGGCCTGGTCAAGCTCGACCAGGCCGGGCAGATCCAGCCGCTGCTCGCCGAGAAGTGGGACGTCTCCGACGACCGCAAGACCTACACCTTCACCCTGCGCAAGGGCGTCACCTTCACCAACGGCGCCCCGTTCACCGCCGACGACGTCGTCTTCTCGCTGGACCGGGTCAGGTCCGACTGGAAGCTCAAGATCAAGTCGCAGCTCGACATGGTCGAGGACGTGGAGAAGAAGGACGACGCCACCGCCGTCGTCACCCTCTCGCGGCCCAGCAACGGCTTCCTCTACACGATGGCCACCAGGCTCGGCGCCATGTTCAGCCGCACCGGCGTCGCCGACCTGGCCAACAAGCCCGTCGGCACCGGCCCCTACCAGCTCGGCGCCTGGCGGCGCGGCGACTCCATCCGCCTCGACGCCAACCCGAAGTACTGGGGCGCCAAGCCGCAGATCTCCACCGTGACGCTCAAGTACTTCAAGGACGCCACGGCCATGAACAACGCGCTGCTCACCGGCGGCATCGACGTCGTCTCCAGCGTCCAGGCGCCCGAGTCGCTGCAGCAGTTCGCCGACACCAACCGCTTCCAGACGATCGAGGGCACCACCAACGGCGAGGTCGTCCTGTCCATGAACAACGGCCGCCCGCCCTTCGACGACAAGAAGGTCCGCCAGGCCGTCCGCCACGCCATCGACCACCAGGCCCTGCTCGACACCGCCTGGGCCGGGCGCGGCCAGCTCATCGGCTCGATGGCCCCGCCCACCGACCCCTGGTACGAGGACCGCACCGGCGACTACCCCCATGACGTCGCCAAGGCCAAGGCGCTGCTCGGCGGCAAGACGTACGACGTGAAGATGCGCATCCCCAACCTGCCCTACGCCGTCGCCTCCGCGCAGGTGGTCAAGTCGCAGCTCGCCCAGGTGGGCATCAACGCCGAGATCGAGCCGCTGGAGTTCCCCGCCCGCTGGCTGGACGTGGTGTTCACCAAGGGCGACTACGACCTGTCGATCATCAACCACGTCGAACCACGCGACATGGGCATCTTCGCTGACAAGGACTACTACTTCCGCTACGACAACCCCGAGTACGGCAAGCTGCTCGCCTCCGCCGACACCGGCACCGAGCAGCAGCAGACCGACGACCTCAAGGCCGCCGCCGCGCTGCTGTCGCAGGACGCCGCCGCCGACTGGCTGTTCCTGTTCCCCAACCTGATCGTCGCCAAGAAGGGCGTCACCGGCCTGCCGGAGAACGCCATCTCCGAGTCCTTCGACTTCACCGGGCTCGCCAAGCAGTGATCCTCTACCTGCTGAAGCGCCTCGGCGTGTTCGTCGCGAGCGTCGCCGTGGCCGGGGTGCTGGTGTTCGCCTTCATGGCGGTGCTGCCCGGCGACCCGGCCGAGGTCGCGCTGGGCGTCAACGCGACGCCCGAGGCGGTGGCGGCGCTGCGCGCCGAGTTCGGCACCGACCGGCCCGCCGCGGCCCAGTTCGCCGACTGGTTCGGCGGGCTCGTCACCGGCGACTTCGGCACCTCGTACGTGACCAGCGCCCCGATCGGGCCGCAGATCGCCGAGCGGCTCAACGTCACGGTGGCGCTGGTGCTCGGCGGCATGGTCATCGCGCTGCTCATCGCCGTCCCGGCGGGCACGTTCGCCGCCGTGCACCACCGCAACCCGCTGGGCGCGGCCATCAGCGCCTTCTCCCAGGTCGGCATCGCGGTCCCGGCGTTCCTGGCGGGCATCCTGCTGGTGTTCGTGTTCGCGGTGAAGGCCCAGGCGCTGCCCTCCGGCGGCTACGTGCCGTTCGCCGACGACCCCGCCGAATGGCTGCGCAGCCTGCTGCTGCCGTGGCTGTCGCTCGGCCTCGTCCAGGGCGCCGTGCTCACCCGCTACGTCCGCTCCGCCGTGCTGGACGTGATGCGCGAGGACTACCTGCGCACCGCCCGCGCCAAGGGCCGGGGCCGGATGGGCGCGCTGTGGCGCCACGGGCTGCGCAACGCCTCCGTCCCCGTCGTCACCGTGCTCGGCCTGCAACTGGCCACGCTGCTCATCGGCGCCGTCGTCGTCGAGCGGGTGTTCGTCATCCCCGGCCTCGGCGACCTGCTCCTCAACGGCGTCGCCGGCCGCGACCTGCTGCTCGTCCAGGGCGTCGTCATGGTGCTGGTGGCCGCCGTGCTGTTGATCAACTTCCTGGTGGACGTGGCCTACGCCGCGCTCGACCCGAGGCTGCGGGGGGCGCGATGAGAGGACGGCTCAACGCGAGCCTGGTCACCGGCGGCGTCCTCGTCGGGATCGTCGTGCTGGCCGCGCTGGTGTCGTTCGTGTGGACGCCGCACGACCCCACGCTCGTCGACGCCGCCGGCAAGCTGCGCGAGCCCGGCGACGGCTACCTGCTCGGCGCCGACAAGTTCGGCCGCGACACCTTCAGCCAGCTCATGGTCGGCGCCCGCACCACCCTCTACGTGGGCATCGTGGCCGTCGGCATCGCCGCGGCGATCGGCGTCCCGCTCGGCGTGATCGCCGGGATGACGCCGCTCGGCTGGCTGTCGGAGCTGATCATGCGGGTCAACGACCTCGTGTTCGCCTTCCCGGCGCTGCTGCTGGCCGTCATGCTCGGCGCCGTCTACGGGGCCGGCACGCTCACCGCGATGATCGCCATCGGCGTCGCCACCGTGCCCGCGTTCGCCCGCGTCGCCCGCGCCGCCACCCTCCAGGTCATGGTCACCGACTACATCCTGGCCGCGCGCGCCGCCGGCCGCCGCCGCGCCGCCGTCGCCTTCCGCCACGTGCTGCCCAACATCTCCTCCGTCCTCATCGTCCAGGCGTCGGTGTCGTTCGCGATCGCCATTCTGGCCGAGGCCGCGCTGTCGTTCCTCGGCTTCGGCACCCGGCCGCCCACCCCGTCGTGGGGCCGCATGCTCCAGGAGTCGCAGGAGCTGCTGTTCTCCACCCCCCGCCTGGCGCTGTGGCCCGGCCTGGCCATCGCGCTGGCCGTGCTCGGCTTCAACCTGCTCGGCGACGGGCTGCGCGACTACCTCGACCCCAAGCTCAGGAGGATCCGTGCTGAGCGTTGAGGGCCTCACCGTCGCCGCCGACGGCGTCGAGCTCGTCCACGACGTGTCGTTCACCATCGCCTCCGGCGAACGCGTCGGCCTCATCGGCGAGTCCGGCTCCGGCAAGTCCCTGACCGCCCTGTCGCTCATGGGCCTGCTCCCCGAGGGCGTCACCGCCACCGGCGCCGCCCGGCTGCACGACCGCGACCTCGTCGGCGTCCCCGAGAAACGCCTGAAGGACCTGCGCGGCAGCGAGCTGGCCATGGTCTTCCAGGAGCCGATGACCGCGCTCAACCCGCTCATGCGCGTCGGCGCCCAGGTCGCCGAGGTCATGACCCTGCACGGCGTCCCCCGCGACCGAGCCCGCGCCCGCGCCGCCGAGCTCCTCGGCCGCGTCCGCCTGCCCCACCCCGAGCAGGTCGCCCGCGCCTACCCCCACCAGCTCTCCGGCGGCCAGCGCCAGCGCGTCATGCTCGCCATCGCCCTCGCCAACGGCCCCGACCTGCTCATCTGCGACGAGCCCACCACCGCGCTCGACGTGACCGTGCAGAAGCAGATGCTCGACCTCATCGCCGAGGTCGCCCCCGCGCTGCTGTTCATCACCCACGACCTGGCCGTCGTCGCCTCCGTCTGCGAGCGCGTCCTGGTCATGTACGGGGGCCGCGTCGTCGAGAGCGGCCCCATCCGCGAGGTCTTCACCCGGCCCCGCCACCGCTACACCGAGGGCCTGCTGGCCGCCTCGAAACTCACCCCGCGCGGCACCCGGCTGCCCACCATCGCCGGCAGCGTCCCGGCCGCCGGGACGTTCCCCGGCGGATGCGTCTTCCGCAACCGCTGCCCGCACGCCGACACCACCTGCGAGCAAGCACCGGCGCTGACAGGAGAGGGCCATGCCCACGCATGCTGGCACCCCGCTGATCGAGGCTAGCGGCCTCACCCGCGTCTACCACCGCCCGCGCACCTCGCTCACCAGGCCGGGCGAGCCCGTCCACGCGCTGCGCGGCGTGTCGCTGACCATCCGCAAGGGCGAGCGCTTCGGCATCGTCGGCGAGTCCGGCAGCGGCAAGTCGACGCTGCTGCGCCTGCTGTGCGCGCTCGACCGGCCCACCGCCGGATCCATCCGCTTCGACGGCCGCGAGATCACCGGCCTGCCCGAACGCCGGCTCCGCTTCCTGCGCCACAGCCTGCAGATCGTCTTTCAGGACCCGATGAGCTCGCTCGACCCGCGCATGCGCGTCCGCGACCTGGTCGCCGAACCCCTCGTCGCCCTCGGCGAGCCCGTCGGCGACCGCGTCACCGAACTGCTCGACGCCGTCGGCCTGCCCGCCACCGCCGCCGGCCGCTACCCGCACCAGTTCTCCGGCGGCCAGCGCCAGCGCATCGCCATCGCCCGCGCCCTGGCCCCCCGCCCCAAGGTGCTCGTCGCCGACGAGCCCGTCAGCGCCCTCGACGTCTCCGTCCGCGGGCAGATCCTCAACCTGCTGGCCGATCTCGTCGACGAGCTCGGCCTCACCCTGGTCTTCGTCTCGCACGACCTGTCCGTCGTCCGGCACGTGTGCGAGACGGTCGCCGTCATGAACGACGGCGAGATCGTGGAGACGGGCGCCGTGGACGACGTCTGGGCCGAGCCCCGCCACGCCTACACGCGCACGCTGCTGCAGGCCGTACCGACCTTGGAGGGGTTTCGTTGATCGAGGTAGACGCCCGCGGAGTCGTCGAGTTCACCCAGGCGCTCGTCCGGATCCCGAGCACCAACGACCCGGCGCGCGGCCGCAGCGAGCAGCCCGCCGCCGACCTCGTCGCCGCCAAGATGCGCGAATGGGGCTGGGAGCCCAGCGTGTACGAGGCCGCGCCCGGCAGGCCCAACGTGGTGGCCGTCGTCGAGGGCGGCGGCGGTGACGGGCCGACGCTGATGTTCGAGGGCCACACCGACGTGGTCACCGAGGGCGACCTGTCGGAGTGGACCGTCGACCCGTTCGGCGGCGAGATCCGCGACGGCAAGCTGTGGGGACGCGGCAGCGCCGACATGAAGTCCGGCCTGGCCGCCACCCTCTACGCCACCCGCGCGCTCCAGCTCGCCGGGCCGTTCCCCGGCCGGATCAAGGTGTGCGCGCTCGCCGACGAGGAGGGCCTCATGCTCGGCGCCCACCACTTCGTCGCCGAAGGGCTCGCCGCCGGCGTCGACGGCGCCATCGTCGCCGAGCCCGAGGCCGGCGAGATCTGCGCCGTCGCCAAGGGCGCGCTGCGGCTGCGCGTCGACCTCACCGGCAAGATGGCGCACGGCGCGATGCCGCAGCACGGCCGCAACCCCATCGAGGCCGTCGGCGACCTCCTCACCGCGCTGCGCGACCTCCAGGCCGAGCTCCAGCGCCGTCACCCCGCCCACGAGCACCTCGGCGAGGTGTACGTCACGCCCACCGTGGTCCGGGCCGGCACCGAGGAACAGGTCAACGTCATCCCCGCGACCGCCTCCGTCTTCGTCGACGTGCGCACCGTGCCCGGCGTCTCCCACGACGACGTCGCGGCCCGCGTCGCCACGCTGGCCGCCCGCGACGGCATCACCGCCGACGTGGCCGTCCTCGTCGACCGGCCGCCCGTCGACGTGCCCGTCACCACCCCCGTCGTCGCCGCGCTCGCCGCCGCCCACCGCGACGTCACCGGCGCCGAGCCCGTCTACGGCGGCGTCCCCGGCTCCACCGACGGCACCGTCCTCACCCACTGGGGCGGCATCCCGTCCGTCGTGTACGGGCCCGGCGGCAAGTGGATCGCCCACCAGGCCGACGAGCACGTCTCCGTCGACGAGATCGTCCGGTGCACCCGGGTGTTCGCCGAGGCCGCCCGCCGCTTCCTCACCGGGACCCTCACGTGAGACCCGGCCCCGCCAACGCCCTCACCGACGTCCCCGGCCTGCGCGTCGGCCATGCCCACCGCGTCGGCGACGGCTACCGCACCGGCACCACCGTCATCCTCGCCCCGCCGGGCGGCATGGTCGCCGGCGTCGACGTGCGCGGCGCCGCCCCCGGCACCCGCGAGACCGAGCTGCTCGACCCGCGCAACCTCGTCGAACGCGTCCACGCCATCGTCCTGTCGGGCGGCAGCGCGTACGGGCTGAGCGCCGCCTGCGGCGTCATGGACCGGCTCGCGGACGCCGGCGTGGGCTTCCCCGTCGACGGCGGCGTCGTGCCCATCGTCCCGGCCGCCGTCATCTACGACCTCGGCCGGGGCGGCGCCTTCCGCGCGACCCCGGACGCCGCCTTCGGCCACGCCGCCTGCGACGCCGCCCTGCCCTCGACGGGACGCGGCGCCGCAGGTGGGGCGCCCGCCGCCGGGTCGGTCGGGGCGGGGGCCGGGGCGGTGGCGGGCGGGCTGGCCGGGGGCGTGGGGATGGCGAGCGCCGTCCTGGACGCCGGGGTGACCGTGGCCGCGCTGGTGGTGGTGAACGCCGCCGGGTCGGTGCTGGACCCGGGCGGCGGGGTGCTGTCGGGCACCCGCTACGGGCTGCCGGGCGAGTTCGATCACCTGGGACCGCCGTCGCCGCGGGACGTGGCCGCCTGGGAGCAGGCGAACGTCACGTCGCTCAACACCACCATCGGCGTCGTCGCCACCGACGCGACGCTGACCAAGGCGCAGTGCGGCAAGCTGGCCGGGGTGGCGCACGACGGCCTGGCGAGGGCGATCCGCCCGGCGCACACGATGGTCGACGGCGACACCGTCTTCGGCCTGGCGACCTGCGCGCGGCCCTCCCCGGGCGCGGAGCCGGAGGTGTTCGGGACGGGCGAGGCGCACCTGCACGACCTGCTGTCGGCCGGGGCGGACGTGTTCAGCCGGGCCGTCGCGCACGCGATCCTGGCGGCGACGGGCCGCGAGGGCGCCCCGGCGTACCTGGACGCGTTCCCGAGCGCGCTGCGATGAGCGATCAATTGGGGGAAATGAAATGACATTTCAGGCGGAGTGGCCCGCCGGGCTGCCGGTCGGCGACGGCTGGGTGGAAGCCCCGGCCACCTCGGACGTGATCTTCCCGTACGACGGCTCGGTCGTGACCCGCGCGCCCGTCGGCGACGCCGCGCTCGCGGCCCGCGCGGTGGACGAGGCGCTGGCCGTGGCCCCCATCATGGCGGCGCTCCCGTCGCACGCCCGCCGTGCCGCGCTGACGGCCGCGCACGACGCGCTGCGCGAGCGGCGCGAGGAGTTCGAGCGCCTGCTCGTCCTGGAGACCGGCAAGCCGCTGGCCGACTGCAAGGTCGAGGTCGCGCGCACCGTCGTCACCCTGGCCACGGCCGCCGAGGAGGTGGCCAGGCTGCACGGCGAGACGGTGCCGCTCGACCTGCTCCCGTCGGGCGAGGGCCTGATCGGGTTCTGGACGCGGCGGCCGATCGGCGTCGTCGTCGGCATCACCGGCTTCAACTACCCGCTCCTGCTGGCCGCCCACAAGATCGCGCCCGCGGTCGCGGCGGGCTGCCCGGTGATCGTCAAGCCCGCCCCCGCCACCCCGCTGGCCACGCTCTGGCTCGTCCACCTGCTGCGCTCCTCCGGCGCGCTGCCGCCCGCCGCCGTCCAGCTCGTCACCGGAGACGTCGAGGTCGGCCGCACGCTCGTGGAGGACCGGCGGATCGGCGCGGTGTCGTTCACCGGCTCGGCCGCCGCCGGGCACGCCATCGCCCGCGCCGCCGCCCCCACCAAGGTCCTGCTCGAACTCGGCTCCAACGCCGCCCTCGTCGTCGCCGCCGACGCCGACCTGGAGGCCGCCGCCGACGCCGTGGTGCGCGGCGGCTACTACGCCTCCGGCCAGGCGTGCATCTCCGTCCAGCGGGTGCTCGTCGAGGAGGCCGCGCACGAGGAGTTCCTGACGCTGCTGGCCGAGCGGATGAAGGACGTGACCGTGGGCGACCCGCGCTCACCGCACACCCGCGTCGCGCCGCTCATCGACCCGGCCGCCACCGACCGGGTGCTCGACCGGATCGGCGCGTCCGGCGCCCGCGTCGTGACGGGCGGCGTCCGCGACGGCCGCGCCATCGCGCCCACCGTGCTCACCGGCGTCCCGGAGGGGGCCGAGGTGTGGGACGAGGAGATCTTCGGCCCCGTCGTATGCGTCCGCCCGGTGCCGGACCTCGACGCCGCCTTCGACGCCGTCAACGCCTCCCGGTACGGCCTGCACGCCTCCGTCTACACCCGCTCGCTGGCCACCGCGTTCGCCGCGATCGAGCGCATCGACGCCGGGGGAGTGGTGGTCAACGAGGTGCCGGGCTTCCGGGCGGACAACATGCCGTACGGCGGCGTCAAGGACTCCGGCGCGGGCCGCGAGGGGCCCCGCTTCGCCATCGAGGAGCTGACCGTCACCCGGATGGCCATCATCCGCCCGTCCTGACAGCCACCTGACAGCGGCCCGGCAGGCCCCGGCCGCACGCTGGGCCGCATGATGTTCATCGAACTCTTCGTCCCCAAAGGCGTCCTCGACTCCGACCGCCGCCTCGTCGCCGAACGCCTCGGCTCCCTCCACGAGCTGACCGGGGGAGGCGAGCTGATCGGCGACGGGACCGCCGAGGTGTTCCGGTCCATGTTCCAGGTGGTCGTGCACGAACCGGACGTGTGGGTGGCCGCCGGACGCGCCCTCGGCCCCGCCGACCGGCCCCGCTACCTGGTCCGCGTGTACGTTCCCGGCCCCTGGCGCAAGGACATGAGCGAGGCGGTGGTCTCGTACGCGACCAAGGTCCTCAGGGAGTCCGACGGCCGGGACCCGGACGTGCAGGTGCACGTGCTGGGCGTGCCCGAGGGCGGCATCGGCCTGAACGGGCGCGCCACCACGTCCGAGGGCATCGTGGAACTCCTGAACGCGCCGGTCGAAACCGACCTCGCCGAGGGCCGCGCCGCCCGCGACCCGATGTGCGGCGTGATCGTGCCCCTGGACGACGACGCGGTCACCCTGGAGGAGGACGGCGTCCTGCACGCCTTCTGCTGCTCCGGCTGCCGCGACGCCTACGTCGCCAGGCGCGCCAGGCAGGCCGCCCGCTCCTGACGCGCCTCACACCGCCCGCAGCGCGGCGAGCGCGGCCGCCCGGTCCAGGCGGCGGCCGCGCTCGAAGGCGGCCCGGCGCCCGGAGGTGACCAGCAGGGCGCGCGTCAGCCGGACGACGTCCGGATGACGCGCGTCCGGGCCGCCCCGCACCGCCTCGGCGGCGCCCAGCGTCTCCGCCGCCCGCACCGGCTCGCCGCGCCGCAGCAGCAGATCCGTCAGCCCCACCCCCACCTGCGCGACCATCGGCGGGTCCGGCATCGCCGCCGCCAGCGCCAGCGCCTCCCCGAGCCAGCGGGCCGCCGCCTCCAGCTCCCCGGCGGCGACCGCCAGCCGCCCCGCCCCCGCCGCGTACAACGTCCGGTACGGCGTGTCGCCCTCCTCGCCCGCCAGCCGCAACTGCCGGCCGGCCTCGCCCAGGTCCCCCTCGCAGCGGGCCAGGTCCGCCAGCGCCACCCGCGCCACGGCCGCCCGCCGCGGCCCGCCAGGCCCCGGCTCGCCCTCCTCGGCCAGCCGCAGCAGCCGCGCCCGGGCCCCCTCCGGCTGCCCGGCGTGGACGCGCACCATCGCCACCCACACCCCCAGCTCGTGGTGCGTGCCCAGGTCGGCGGCCAGTCCCTCGGCCTCCTCCAGCGCCGCCACGGCCGCATCGTACGCGTCGGCGGCGATCTCGACCGACGCCAGCGACATCAGCGTCAACGCCAGCCCCCACCGCTCCCCGGCCTCCCGGAACCCCGCGACCGCCGCCACCAGATCGGCGCGCCCCGCCGCCATCCCGGCGTCGGTGCCGCGCAGCAGCGACCGCGCCAGCCACACCATCCCGCGCGTCCAGGGATCCCCCGCTTCCAGGTACGGCTCCAGCCCGCTCAGCCCGCTGTCCGCCTCGCCACGGGCCAGCGCCAGCAACGCCCCCGCGAACGCCCCGAGCGCTCCCTCCTCACCCGAACCGCCGGGGTCGCCCGGGGGGAGGGCCGCCGCCGCGCCCGCCAGATCACCCGTCATCAGGGCGTTCAGCAGGAAGACGGCCACCGCCGTCCGCCGGGGACCCGGCGCGGACCGGCCCGGCACCTGAAGGGCCGCGCGCAGCCGGGCGACCGCCTCCGCGTGCTCACCGCGCACCGTCCAGAACATCGCCAGCGCCGCACCCAGCCGCACCGCCACATCCGCGTCGCCGTGGTCGCACGCGGTGCGCAGCGCGGCCAGCAGATGGTCCCGCTCGGCCGCCAGCCGCGCCACCCGGCCCAGCTGCCCGGCCCCTCGCAACTCGGGCCCCGCGGATTCGGCCAGCGCGAGAAAGCACGCGGCATGCGCCTCCCGCGCCGCCCGCAACCGGCCCGACTCCGCCAGCCGCAGCAGCCCGTACTCCCGGATCGTCCCCAGCATCCGGTAGCGGTCGCCGTCGAGCTGCAGCAGCGACTTGTCCACCAGCGCGTGCAGCGCGTCCTCACCGACGCCCGCCCCGGCCGCCGCCTGCGCCGTGAAGCTCGCCGGGAAGACCGCCGCCCGCTCCGCCGCCTCCCGGACGCCGCCGTCCAGCAGGTCCCAGCTCCACTCCACCACGCCGCGCAACGTCCGGTGCCGGGGCGAGGCCGTCCGGCTGCCGCCCGTCAGCAGCCGGAACGGGCCGTCCCCGCGCGGCAGCCCGTCGGCCAGCCGGTCCAGCGTCATCGTCCGCAGCCGGGCCGCGGCCAGCTCGATCGCCAGCGGGAGCCCGTCCAGCCGCGCGCACACCTCACCGACCCGCCCCGACGGGACGAACCCCGGCCGCACGGCCAGCGCCCGCGCCGAGAACAGCCGCTCGGCCTCCTCCAGCGGCAGCGGGGCCACCGGGCACAGCGCCTCCCCGTCGATGCGCAGCGGCTCCCGGCTCGTCGCCAGCACCCGCAGACCGGGGCAGCGGCCGAGCAGCGCCTCCACCAGCCGGGCCACCGGGTCCGCCACGTGCTCACAGTTGTCCAGCACCAGCAGCGCCCGCGCCCCCGCGAACGCCTCGGCCAGCTGCTCCACGGCGTCCGCCCGGACCCGCAACCCCAACGCCCGCGCCACCGCCAGCGCCACGTCCCCCGCGTCGGCCACCGCCGCCAGCCCCACCCACCACACCCGACGGCTGGGATCGCTCCGGCGCGCCTCGGCGGGCACCCCGCCGGTGGCCACGGCTGCGATGGCGAGGCGCGTCTTCCCCACGCCGCCGGGGCCGACCAGCGTCACCAGCCGACCGGCGGCCAGGCGCGCGGCGATCAGCCGCAGCTCCGCCTCCCGCCCGACGAGCTCCGTCAAGGCCACCGGCACCCGCCCCTCACCCCCGAACGGCCCCTCTCCGGACGGGCCGGTGCGGGAGCCCGGGAGGTGCGCGCCCTCGGCCCCGTGCGGGCCCTCGCCCCCGTGCGGGGTTTGGCTTCCGTGGGGACGCTCACCCTTGCTCGGGCGCTGGTCTTCGCGCTCGTCCGCTACGGAGGGAGTGCGGTCCTGAAGTTCCCTCGGGTGTGCGCCGTCTGGCGTGGCCCCGGGGGGCGGGGGGTCGGAGGGGAGGGGGGTGGGGGGTGTGCCGTGGAGGAGGTGGAGGTGCAGGGCGCGGAGGTCGGGGCCGGGGTCGGTGCCGAGTTCGGCGGCCAGCAGGCGGCGGTAGGTCTCGAAGGCGGCCAGGGCTTCGGCCTGCCTGCCGTGGGCGGCGAGCGTGCGGAGGTGGAGGGCGCGCAGGCGCTCGCGCAGGGGGTGGGCGGCGGTGAGCTGCTCCAGCTCGGCCACGTCGCCCGGCGGCCGGTGCCCGGTGGCGAGCTCGGCCTCGATGCGGTCCTCCAGCGCGCCGAGCCACAGCTCCTCCAGGCGTACGGCGGCCGAGGCGGCGAAGGGGAGGGCGGCGGCGTCGGCCAGCGGTTCGCCCCGCCACAGCGCCAGCGCGCCGGCGAGCGCGGGCAGGGCGGCGTCCGGGCGGCCCTCGCGCAGCGCCCGGTGCCCCTGGGCGGCGAGCCGTTCGAAGCGGGTCACGTCCACGCTGTCGCCGGGCAGGTCGAGCCGGTACCCGGCGGGTTCGGAGCGCAGGGCGTCGCGGCCGGGCAGGGCGCGGCGCAGCCGGGACACGAGCGAGTGCAGGGCCGGGGCCGGGTTGGCGGGGCCGCCGTCGGGCCACAGCGCCTCGGCCAGGGCGCGTGAGGTCACCATGCCGCCCGGGTCCAGGGCCAGCCGGATGAGCAGCGCCCGCAGCCGGAACCCGCCGACGTCGACCGGCCCCCCGTCCGCCACCACCTCCAGTGGCCCGAGCACCCCGATGCGCATGGCCCCACTCTGCCACGCCACGCCGGCCCCGGCGGGCGGCAGCCGGACCGGGAGGCGGCTGTCTCGGCGGGGCGCTAGTTCGGTGGGTCGAAGCGGCCGTCGACGGCGGTCCAGCCGCCGTCGACGTGGAGCACGGAGCCGGTGACGAAACTGGCCGCGTCGCTCGCCAGGTAGACGACCGCGCCGGCCATCTCCTCCGCCGTGGCCCACCGGCCCAGCGCGCTCTTGGCCGCGTAGGCGTCGTACCAGGCGGGGTTGTCCTTGATCTGCCTGGTCAGCGGCGTCTCGACGACGCCGGGCGCGATCGCGTTGACCCGCACCCCGGACGGCCCGAACTCGGCGGCGGCGGTGCGCAGGAGCTGCACCAGCCCGGCCTTGGTGGCCGAGTAGACGCCCTGGCCGGGTTCGGTCACGGAGGCGCGGATCGACGCGAAGCCGATGATGGAGCCGCGGCCCCGTTCGACCATGCCCGCGCCGAAGGCCCGGATCACCTCGAACGAGGCGCGCAGGTTCAGGTCGACGACCCGGTCGAACTCCTCGCCGGTGTAGTCGAGCAGCCGCTTGCGCACGTTCGTGGCGGCGGTGAACACGAGCACGTCGACGGGGTGTTCGGCCGCGGCGGCGGCGCGCAGCTCGCCGGTGTCGAGCACGTCGAGCAGCCGGGCGGCGCCGCCGCAGCGCTCGGCGGTGGCGGTGGCGGCGGCCAGGTCGCGGTCGGCGCACACGACGTCGGCGCCGTGCGCGGCCAGCGCGAGCGCCGACTCCCTGCCGATGCCGCTACCGGCTCCGATGACCACCGCACGCCGCCCGTCCAGGCGGAACAACCGCTCGTATGCCATGGAGGCACCCTAACGACTGGTCTGACCAGTGCACCAGGCCGGGTGGTTCAGGACCGGCGCGCCTCCCACTCCTCGCGGGTGATCTCGTACTCGACCTCGCCCTGGTCGGAGCCGTCGATCACGTCCGGCCAGTCCTGGAAGAACGTGCGCACGAAGCGCAGCCCGCACTTCTCCATGACGCGCCGCGAGCCGCGGTTGACCGTCATCGTCTCGGCGTACACGCGCCGGGCGCCGAGGGAGAAGGCGCGGTCGATGAGCGCCAGCGAGCCCTCGGTCGCGTAGCCCTTGCCCCAGGCCGCCTTGTGCAGCCGGTAGCCCAGCTCAGGCCCCTCGGCGGGGCCGTTCAGGAGGAACCAGCCGATGAACGTCTCCCCGTCGAACGCGGCGTAGAAGCCCCCGGCGGCGAACCTCGGCAGCGTCTCCCCGGTGATCACCTCGCGGGGGACCGGCTTGCCGCCGTTGAGGTAGCGCATCACCTCGGGGTCGTTGTGCAGGTCGTACAGGAGGTCGGCGTCGGCCTCGGTCTCGGTGAAGCGGCGCAGGGCCAGGCGGTCGGTCCGCAGGTAGAAGTCCACCCGCACACGCATACCACCCGGCTCCGGCGCGGTTCGACAGGTTTTCCGGCCCGGCCGGCGGTCACTTCGACAGGTAGAGGGTCTTCCAGGTGCCCGCGTACAGGCAGGTGAGGGAGGGCTTGGCGGCCTTGGGCTCGGCGCAGACCTTGAGCTCGACCTGGTAGACGTCCCCGTGGCTGATCGTGAAGTGCTTCGGGGTGCGGTAGGAGCAGTCGCGGGCCCAGCGGTGCCGGAACGGCAGCTCGCCGCCCGAGCGGTAGGTGATGCGGAAGACCGCCCACCCGCACGCGGCGCCGCGCGTGTTGTCGCGCACGGTGCCGCTGATCCGGACGGCGTCGGCGGTCGGCAGGTCGGCGTGGTCCTCACCGGTGGCGGTCAGCGTGCCGGCCGCGACGGCGCGCTTCCCGGGAGCCTGGTACGGGCCCCACGACCCGGCGGAGGGGGCGGCGTGCGCGGCGGGGGCGAGGGCGGCGACGGTGATGGTGGCGGTGGCGGTGACTGCGAGACCGGCGAGGGCGCGGGAGAGGCTCATCGGAGGACCGTCCTTCCTGGTGGATGGCCTCACTGTGCGATGCGGCGGTTTCAACCGGCTTGCCGGTGAATGACCGGCGATTTCAACCGGCTTGCCGCACTCCGCCCCTCCGCGGAAAGCCGGGATGTCCCCGCGACCATACGACAGATTCACCTTATGTCTTAACAAACGTTGACTTTTTGTTCATCTCCCGGATAGAAAGCTGTCACTGATCGGCAAGGAAGACGGGAGTCCGGCGGCACCATGATCAGGGAGATCGAGCTGCTCAGCGTGGCCACCAGCCTGCCGGAGCCCGCGCTGGACCTGCACTACCTGCACTACCCGCTGGACGTCCCCGAGGGCGCGGGCGAGCTGGAGCTGGAGCTCGCGTACGACAAGGTCATGGACGTCGTCCAGATCTACGCGGTGCTCCTCGACCCCGCGGGAACGTTCCGGGGGCACGTGCAGTGTCCCGGCGGGCCGGGGCCGAGGCGGCTGGTGATCCGCGTCGGGCGACACGACGCGACGCCGGGATGCGTCCCGGGCCCGGTCCCGCCCGGCCGATGGACCGTACGCCTCGATCTCGACCGCCACAAGCGGGCCGCGCCGTACGAGCTGACCGTGCGCGTCCGCCCGGCCGGGGAGCCGGCGACGGCGGCGGCGCGAACCGTGCCGCGCGAGCGTCCCGCGCCGGGGGAGGTCACGCGCGGCGGCGCCGGCTGGTACCGGGGCGAGCTGCACAGCCACTCCCACCACTCCGACGGCCGCAGGCCCGTCGCCGACCTGGTGCGGGCCGCCCGTGACGCCCGCCTGGACTTCCTGGCCGTCACCGACCACTTCACCTCCGCCCACTGGGACGACCTGGCCGCGCACGACGACGAGCTCGTGCTGCTGCGCTCGATGGAGCTCACCAGCCACCGCGGCCACGCCAACCTGCACGGCCTGTCGCGCTGGGTCGACACGTACGTGGACCGCCCCGAGCACACGATGACCCAGGTGGCCGCCGACGTGCACGAGCAGGGCGGGCTGCTCTGCGTCAACCACGCCTTCAGCGGCGACCAGGCGTGGCGGCGCTTCGACACCCCGTGGGACCGCGTCGACCTCATCGAGATCGCCCACCTCCAGCAGGGCGCCAACAACGACGCGCAGATCGGCCTGTGGGACCGGCTGCTCACGGCCGGGCACCGGGTGATCGGCGTCGCGGGCAGCGACTGCCACGACCCGCACGACCCGGCGCAGGCGCTCGGCCAGGTGGTGACCGTGGTGCACGCCGAGGAGGCGAGCCGGGCGGGGATCGTGGCGGGGCTGCGGGCCGGGCGGGTGGCCGTGTGGCGCGGCGCCGACCTCGACATGCGCGTGGACGGCGCGCCGATGGGGTCGAGCACCGGGCGCGGGCGGGTGCGCGTCGAGGTGGACGTGCGGGCGGACGAGCCGGTCGTGGTGTTCGTGCTGCGCGACGGGCTGATCATCGGCGTGGTCCCGGCCGGGGACCGGCCGGGGGAGTGGCAGCGGATCGCCGTCGAGGACGTGATCGACCGGCCCGGCTACTACCGGGCCGAGGCGCACGCCGACCCCGGCAGGCACGACCCCCGCTTCTGGGCCAGCTCGATGCGCGACCACAGCTCGCTGCGGGCCGCCGGCAACCCGGTATGGATCCGCTGAAACCCCCCTCAGATCAGGAGACACCACCATGCGGTACGGGATCATGCTCGGCGCGGTCACGCTGGCCCTGGCGGGCTGCTCGGGTGTGCTGACCAACAACGACGCGGGCGCCGGCCAGGGCGACGCGAACTCGCTCACGCTCTACTCCGTCAGCGGCCCCGAGGTCACGGACCCGATCCTGGCCGCGTTCAGGACCGCGCACCCCGACATCACCGTCAACAAGATCAGCCTGCCGGGCACCGGCGAGGCGTTCGCCCGTGTCAGGGCGGAGAAGGACCGGCCGCTCGGCGACGTCATCTGGGGCGGCTCGTCCGAGCTGTACTCGGCCAACGCCGACCTGATCGCCCCCGTCGAGCTGCCCAACGACGCCGCCACCGTGGCCAAGGACCCCAACCATGTCTGGCACGCCACCGACCTGCTCTTCCAGGCGATCGCCGTGAACACCGACAAGTTCCCCGACGCGAGCAAGCACCCCAGGACGTTCGCCGACCTGGCCGAGCCGGACTACCCCGGCGGCGAGATCGCCTTCGCCACCCCCAAGTCGTCCGGCACCTCCTACAGCCTGCTCACCACCATGGTCACGCTGCACGACTGGGAGTACGTGACCCGGTTCGCGAAGAACGCGCGGCTGCTCGACGGCTCCACGGCCATGTTCAACATGGTCAAGGACGGCGAGGTCGGCACCTCGTTCATCAACGAGGACCTGGGCGCCAAGTGGATCGAGGCCGGGGCCAAGATCAAGCTGATCTACCCGTCCGACGGCGTGTCCAGCCAGATCGGCTCCGCCGGAGTCATCAAGGGCGCCAAGCACCTGGAGGCGGCCAAGACGTTCGTGGACTTCCTGATGTCGAAGGAGGCCCAGCAGACGATGGTCGACCAGGTGCAGCGGCGCTCCTCCCGCGCCGACGTGTCCGCGCCGACCGGGCTGCCGCCGGTCGAGCAGCTCAAGCGGGCCGGCGTGGACGAGAAGTGGGCGGCCGGGCAGAAGGACGAGATCCTGGCCAAGTTCGACGACGCGGTCAAGAGCGCGGGCTGATGGCCGTCCGGTCCCGGTCCCGTTCCTCCCGGGCGAACTGGCGCGACCCGTGGCGGCTGGCCGGCCTCCTCGCCCTGCTCGTCCTGCTGATCTTCATCGTCTACCCGCAGCTGTGGATCGTCACGGCCGCGTTCACCTCCGACACGGGCGAGTTCACGCTCGACCGGTTCGCCGCGTTCGCCGCCGACGACCGGTTCACCGCGCCGCTGGTGCACAGCGTCGTCGTCAGCCTCGCCGTCGCGGCGGGCGCCGCGCTGGTGGCGGTGCCGCTCGCGTTCGTCATGGCCCGCTACCGGGTGCCCGGCCGGGAGGCCGTGCTCACGCTGCTGACGATGGCGACGACCTCGCCGCCGTTCCTCGGCGCGTACGCGTGGCTGCTGCTGCTCGGCAGCGGCGGCATCGTCACCAAGGCGGCCCGCGAGGCGGGGGTGCCGCTGCCGTTCGACTCGATCCTCGGCGTCGGCGGCATCATCTGGGTGGGCGTGTGGTTCACGTTCGCGCTGATCTTCCTCATGGTGTACGACGCGTTCCGGGCGGTCGACCCGGCGCTGGAGGAGGCCGCGCTGTCGGTCGGGTCCACGCCGTGGCGGGCGCACTGGAAGGTGACGCTGCCGCTGGCGGTGCCCGCGATCGTCACCGGCTGCTACCTGGCCGGGATGCGGATCTTCGCCGACTTCGGCACGCCCATGCTCATCGGCGGCGGCTACCAGATGCTGCCCGTCGTGGTCTACCAGAACTTCATGTCCGAGGTGGCCGCCAGCCCCGGCATCGCCGCCACGGCCAGCATCGTGATGGTGCTCGTCTCCGGGCTCGCCCTGGTCGCGCAGCGGCGGATCGTCGCGCGGCGCTCGTTCGCCGTGACCGGCGGCCGGGAGCAGCCGCTGCGCGAGCTGCGCGGCCTGCCCAGAGCGCTGACGCTGGGCGGGATCTGGACGGCGCTGCTGCTCGGGTTCGTGCCGCACCTCGTGGTCGTCCTCACCAGCTTCCTGCGCTGGCAGTCGGGCATCCTGCAGTGGGAGCCGACGCTGGACAACTACCGGCGGCTGTTCGAGGAGTCGCTGCAGCCGATCGTGCTCAGCTTCGTCTTCGCCGGCATCGCCTGCCTGCTCGCGCTGGTCACGGGCGTGGTCGTGGCCTACATCGTGGCCCGCAAGCGCTTCCGGATCTCCGGCCCGCTGCTGAACAACCTCGTCATGGTCCCGTACATCCTGCCGGGCACGGTGTTCGCCATCGGGTTCATCCTGGCGTTCAACCATCTGCCGGTCATCCTCACCGGCACCGCGCTGATCATCGTGGTCGCCTACTTCATCCGGCGGCTCCCGTACGTGATGAAGTCCATCGAGACCGCGCTCGCCCAGGTGCACCCGTCGCTGGAGGAGGCCGCGATGAGCGTCGGCGCGCCGCCCAGGCGCAGCTTCCGCGACGTCGTCGTGCCGATCATCAGGCCCGCCGTCATCTCCGGCGGCACCGTCGGCTTCCTGCAGATGATCACCGAGCTGTCGGCCACCGTCATGCTGTACGCGGTGCCGTGGGTCACCATGACCGTGGTCATCTTCACCAACGCCATGCAGCCCGGCAGCCCGTTCGGCGTCGCCTCGGCCATGACCACCGTGCTGCTCGTGTCCGTCTACGTCCCCCTCTACCTGCTGCGCCGCCGCTACAACATCCGGAGCATCTGATGGACATCAGCATCGAGGGCGTCTCCAAGTCCTTCGGCGAGACCACCGCCCTGGAGTCGGTCGACCTGCGGGTGCCGTCGGGGCGGCTGGTCACGTTGCTCGGCGCGTCCGGCTGCGGCAAGACGACGCTGCTGCGCATCGTCGCCGGGTTCGAGACGGCCGACACCGGCAGCGTCCGGTTCGGCGAGCGCGACCTGGCCCGGGTGCCGGTGTGGAAGCGCCGCATCGGGTTCGTCTTCCAGAGCTACGCGCTGTGGCCGCACATGACCGTCGCCGAGAACGTCGCGTACGGGCTGCGCCTGCGCAAGCTGCCCAAGCAGGAGATCGCCGCCAAGGTGGCGGCCGGGCTGGCCATGGTCGGGCTGACCGGCCGCGAGCAGCGCAGGCCCGGCCAGCTCTCCGGCGGCCAGCAGCAGCGCGTCGCCCTGGCCCGCGCGCTCGCCCTGGAGCCCGACGTGCTGCTCATGGACGAGCCGCTGTCCAACCTGGACGCCAAGCTGCGGATCGAGATGCGCCGCGAGATCCGCCGCATCCAGCAGGAGACCGGCATCACCGCCGTCTACGTCACCCACGACCAGGACGAGGCGCTGGAGATCTCCGACCTGGTCGCCGTCATGAACGGCGGCCGCGTCGAGCAGATCGGCGCCCCCGAGGACGTCTACGACCGGCCGGAGACCACGTTCGTCGCCTCGTTCGTCGGCACCGTCACCCTGCTGAAGGGCGAGGTCACCGCCGACGGCGGGCTCGCGCTCGGCGGCGGCGCCACCGTCGCGCTCGGCCGGCCGCCCGGCCCGCCCGGCGCCGTCGTGAACGTCGCCCTGCGCCCCGAGGACCTGCGCCTCGTCGACGCCGGCGCCCAGTTCACCGGCACCGTGGTGCGCAGCAGCTTCCAGGGGTCCGGCCGCGAGTCCGTCGCCGAGCTGCCCGGCGGCGAGCACGTCACGTTCGAGCACCGCCGGCCGCTCGCCACCGGCGCCACCGTCGGGCTGGTGGCCGACCGCTTCACCGTCGTCGAACGCGACACGGGCCTCGCCTGAGCCCCGGACCGGCGGGTACAAAGGATCACATGACCGCACTCGGCGCCGTGTTCCGGCCCCAGCTCCCGCCCGAACGCCTCCGCGAGGTCGCCCAGGCCGCCGACGACGCCGGGCTGGAGCAGCTGTGGCTGTGGGAGGACTGCTTCTTCGAGGGCGGCGTCTCCACCGCCTCCGCCGCGCTCGCCTGGACCCGCAGGCTGCGCGTCGGCGTCGGGCTGCTGCCCGTCCCGCTGCGCAACGCCGCGCTGGCCGCGATGGAGGCGGCCGCGCTGCACCGGATGTTCCCCGGCCGGGCCGTCGTCGCCCTCGGTCACGGCGTGCAGAGCTGGATGGGGCAGACCGGGGCGCGCGTGGAGTCGCCGCTCACGCTGCTGCGCGAGCACCTGGCGGCCACCCGGGCGCTGCTGCGCGGCGAGCGCGTCACCACGCGGGGGCGTTACGTGCGGCTCGACGACGTCGCCCTCGTGTGGCCGCCCGCCTCGCCGCCCGCCTCGCCGCCGCCGGTGCTCGCCGGAGCCACCGGGCCGCGCACCCTGCGCCTGTCGGGCGAGGCCGCCGACGGCACCGTCATCGTCGCCGGCACCGCCCCGGACGACGTACGGCGGGCGCGCCGGCTCATCGACGAGGGGCGGGAGGCGGCCGGGCGTGACGACCGGCACGAGCTCGTCTGCTACCTGCACGCCGCCACCGGCCCCGACGGGCCCGCCCGGCTCGAGGCCGAGACCGCCCTCGGCGGCAGGCCGGAGTACGGCGCCGCCGGGCCGGCCGCGGCGATCGCCGAGGCCGCCGCGCGGCTGGCCGAGGCCGGGGCCGACACCGTGATCCTGCAGCCCACCGGTGACGAGCCCGACCCGGCGGGCTTCGTCCGCTTCACCGCGGAAGAGGTGCGGCCCCTCCTCACCTGACCGAACGCCGTACCGGGACTCGTGGCGGCGTCAGGGGGCCCAGGCGGTGGCCTTCAGGACGGCGGCGGCCACGGCGGCGGGCGGGTCGTCCGCCACCTGCACCGTGACGTCGTCGACCTCGGCCGCGTCCAGGATGTCGTCGAGCTCGCCCGCGCGGGCCAGGTGCCAGCGCAGCCGCGCCTCGTCGCCGTCGTGCCGCCGGACCAGCCGCCGCCGGAGCGTGGCGGGCTCGACGCGCAGCCGGCACACGGTCAGGTCGACGCCGAGCGCCTCCCGGTAGCGTCCCCGCTCCTCCAGGCTCTCGATGACGCCCGCGAGGACCAGCCGCACGGCCCCCGCCTCCAGGTAGTTGCGGGCGACGCTGCGCAGGTTGCGCACGGTCATCGCCGAGTTGAACGGGTCGCCGGGCGGCGACGGCCAGGAGCGGCGCAGCCAGTCGAGGTCGAGCACGGCGCCGGGGACGCGGGCGTCGGCGAGCAGGTCGCCGAGCGCGTCAGCCACCGTGGTCTTGCCAGCGCCGACAGTGCCCGTGATCAGGAGGGCGCGGGCTGGGGACATGCGGCCATTCTGGCAGAGACCCCGTCCGGCCGGTCCGTGCCCCCGGCGGCCGGCTCACCTCCCGCCGCGCCGCACGTACACGGGCTCACCCACGTCGACCAGGCGATACAGCTTGTCGGCGGTGTCCATCGGCACCCGCACGCAGCCGTGGGAGGCGGGCCGCAGCGGCACCTTCGTCGACCCGTGCATCGCCACCCCGCCGACGAAGTACAGCGAGTTGTACATCGACCCGAGCGGCCCCGTCGTCCATCCCGGGGCCCGCTTGGTCACCCGGAAGTCACCCTCCGGGGTGCGCGCGATCCGGCAGCGGCCGCCCTCGCAGAACTGCACCCCGGCGCCGCTCGACATGTGGGAGATCAGCACCGGCCGCCGGTCGCGGTAAACGGCGAGAAGCTGGCGGCGCAGGTCGATCTCGACGCGGTCGCGGGGGCCGCCCGGCACCAGCGGGCGCATTCTCCGGGGACGTTCCAGGGCGCGCAGCACCTTGGCGTCGGCCACGTTGCGCGGGCGCATTCCCTGGCTCTTCTGGAACCCCCACACCGCGGCCCGGGTGGATTCGTCGAAAACCCCGTCGGCCTGTCCCCAGAAATAGCCGCCGGCCCGCAGCCGCCGCTGCATCTGCTTCACGGCGGGGCCCCGGTCGCCGGGCCTCAGCACGCCCGCCGGGGCGGCGGGATCGGCGGCCACGCGGGCGGCGGGCGCGAGCGCCGCGGGTGCGGGGACGGCGGGAGCGAGGGGCAGTCCCAGGCCCACCGCGAGAACCAAGACGTTGATCATACGCCACTTCGTTTCCCTGTTCGGTGCATGCGCACCCCGGCGAAATGCCTTTTTCCGTAAAGGGCTGCGAGCCATTGTTGTCCCGCTAAATCCGGACAAATTGAATTTCGCTCTCACGCCTCGCGGAAATGGCGATCCTTTGATCATCCATTGCTGTTCGACTGGATAAGAGTGATCGGGAGTGCGGGTATGTCTGCGGCTGTCGCGGAGCGAGCGAGTCGGCGCCCCGCGTCCAGATCGATAAACCCATGAACGGAAACGATCGCCCATGAACACTGAGAGTCGAGCGCCGCGCGCGCTCAAGCGGGTCGCCACCCTGGCCCTCGCGACTGCTGCCGCCAGCGTCATGCTTCTCCCGGCGGCGCAGGCCGCCGGCGCCAGCACGGCTCAGGTGGCCGGCACCGCCGTCCAGGCGGGCGTGGTCACCGGTGCGCACGAGAAGCCCCTCCTGGGCTGCCGTCACCGCCGCTGCGGGCACGGCTGGGGCCACCGCTGGTGGGGTGGCTGGCGCCACAAGTGCCACCGTCACCACCACCACTGCCGTCGCGGCCCGAGGGGCCCCGAGGGTCCGCGCGGCCCGCAGGGACCGGCGGGTCCGCAGGGCCCCCAGGGCCCTCCCGGAAAGGTCATCCACAAGCCGGTGTGGCCCCACAAGCAGCACGAGCTGGAGCCGTGGTGGGCGCACAACGACCACGACCACGACCGCGACTGGAACCGCGGCTGGGACGACGGTAACGGCTGGTGGGAAGGCTGGCGCCACCACGACCGCAACCACGACGACGACTGACCGGCGGGCGCGCCCGCGCG